>JBKJWE010000410.1:0-4056 GCA_046717045.1 Nitrospiraceae bacterium
TTCGTATCCCGCGCTTCGACTTCGAACTCCTCGATATGAATCGAGGTAAAGGCATCCTCACGGACGAGCTTTTCACTCAAGAGAATCGCGTCTTCGAAGTTGTAGCCGCCCCACGGCATGAAGGCGACGAGCACATTCTTCCCCAGCGCTAATTCTCCATGATCGATCGCCGGACCATCGGCCAAAACCTGGCCCTTTTTAACCGGCTGCCCGATACGAACAACCGGCGTCTGGGTGATGCAGGTATTTTGATTGGATCGCTGGAACTTAATGAGATCGTAGACATCGAGGCCGGCATCGTTGCGTTTCCGACCTTCTTTGGAGTCGGCACGGACAACGATGCGCGTCGCATCCACGCTTTCCACCACGCCGGCCCGCTTGGCCTGCACCACATAGCCTGAATCACGGGCCACGACCGCTTCCATGCCCGTGCCGACCAGCGGTGCTTCCGATTTGAGCAGCGGGACAGCCTGGCGCTGCATGTTCGAACCCATCAAGGCACGGTTCGCGTCGTCGTGTTCCAAAAACGGCACCAACGCAGTCGCCACACTAACGACCTGCTTCGGCGAGACATCCATATATTCGATCTTGTCAGACGTGGCGGTGACGAAGTCACCGGCGGAACGAGCCGAGATCGTTTCCGACACCAGCTTCCCTGAGCCGTCGAGCCTCGAGTTGGCCTGCGCGATGATGTATTTATCCCCCTCGATAGCCGAGAGGAATTCAATCTCATCGGAGACCCGGCCCTTCACCACTTTACGGTACGGCGCTTCGATGAACCCGAACTTGTTGATCCGTGCATAGGTCGCCAACGACGTGATCAACCCGATGTTCGGCCCTTCCGGTGTTTCGATCGGACAAATGCGGCTGTAGTGGGACGGATGCACGTCTCGGACTTCAAATCCTGCACGCTCTCTCGTCAGACCGCCTGGACCGAGCGCGGAGAGACGCCGCTTGTGGGTGATCTCAGCCAACGGATTGGTCTGGTCCATGAACTGCGAGAGCTGGCTGCTGCTGAAGAACTCCTTCACCGCTGCCACCACCGGCTTAGCGTTGATCAAGTCGTGCGGCAACACCGTCTCCATATCAAGCAGGTTCATCCGCTCCTTGATGCTGCGCTCCATACGGACCAGCCCAAGCCGGAATTGATTTTCAAGCAGTTCGCCGACGGAGCGGACACGACGATTCCCCAGGTGATCGATATCGTCGATCTCACCTTTCCCGACTTTCAGATTCACGAGATACCGGATGACCTCCTCGATATCCTTCGCTGTCAACGTCCGTTGTTCCAACGGCAGATCAAGACCGAGCTTCTTGTTCAATTTGAGACGGCCAACCGGGGACAGATCATAGCGCTTTGAGTTGAGGAACAAATTGTCGAACAACGTCCGCGCCGTCTCCACAGACGGAGTCTCCCCGGGACGAAGCCGGCGATAAATTTCGACCATCGCCTCTTCCTTCGATCCGATACGTTCCATCTCGAGCGTATCCAAGATCACCGGCGTCGCGGTCGCCGTATCAAGATAGATGACTTTGAATTCATCGATCTCGCTTTCGATAATTTTCTCGACTATTTCCGCGGTGAGGCGCTGATTCTTCTCCGCAATCTTGTTCTTCTTCGCATCCACCAGCTCAGTCAATACGGCACGACCAACCAACTCGGAGGGAGCCAAGGGAATCTCTTTCACGCCGGCCGCCTTGAGCTTGGCGATCAATCCCTTGGTCAGCTTCGCCCCTTCCCGAACGAGCGGGTCATGTCCGCCTTTGTCCGGCACCTCAGCCGAGGAACGCAGGCCGTGATGAATTTCCGGATCGAGCTTGCGCAACATCTTGCCCTTGACCACCCGGACCTCTTCGACCGGGTAATACATCTTGAGCAAATCGTCACTCGAATAGCCAAACGCCTTCAGCAGAATCGTGGTCGGCATTTTCCGCCGACGATCGATGCGCACATACAGGATGTCTCGGGCGTCGAACTCGAAGTCGAGCCAGGAACCCCGATACGGAATGATCCGTGCCGAATACAATACTTTCCCGCTCGCATGCGTCCGCCCTTTATCGTGCGTGAAGGAGGCCCCGGGCGAACGGTGCAACTGACTGACCACGACACGCTCTGTTCCGTTTACGATGAACGTGCCCCGCTCGGTCATCAGCGGCAACTCGCCGACATAGACTTCCTGCTCGCGGACGTCGAGCACTTTCTTCTTCGGGCCTTTGTCTTCTTTGTCGAACACGACCAAGCGGACGCGCAATTTCAGCGGGACGGCATAGGTCATCCCCTGTTCGATGCATTCCCGCTCATCGTATTTGGGGGTTCCGAGCGTATAGCTCGTAAACTCCAAAACGGCCGTATTGTTGTAATCCGGAATCGGAAATACGCTGGCCAGGGCTGCCTGCAATCCGTGATCCTTGCGCCGCTCCGGCTCGACCTCGAGCTGCAGGAACTCCTCATAGGAGCGCTTCTGAATCTCGATAAGATCAGGAATATCGATACTCGTGCCGATGCGCGCAAAATCTTTCCGTTCGACGAACTCTTGCAGAGTCGTTTCGGACATTCGTCGGTCCTCCACTCGAAATGGGTGAACTTGGGTGCCCGTCCGCGACAGGCATCCATATAGACGCAGGACGAATCGACGCTACTTGATTTCGACTTTCGCGCCGCTCTCTTCGAGCTTCTTCTTCATTGTGTCGGATTCTTCCTTGGTCGCGCCGGCCTTCACCGGCTTGGGCGCGCCCTCGACAAGATCTTTCGCTTCCTTGAGGCCGAGACTCGTCAGTTCTCGCACGACCTTGATGACCTGGATCTTCTTGTCCGCCGGCGCAGAGACCAAGATGACATCGAACGACGTCTTCTCCTCGGCCGGTGCCGCTGCGCCACCACCCGCCGCAGGCGCCGCCGCCACGGCAACCGGAGCGGCCGCAGTCACGCCGAAGCGGGTCTCCAACCCCTTCACCAATTCCGCCAAGTCGAGCACGCTCATGCTCTCAATGGCCTTGATCAATTCTTCCTGCGATAGTTTTGCTGTTGTGGCTGACATGTCCCCCTCCCCTTTCTTTTTATCTTCAATGGCTGCAATGACTCTGACGAATTTCGACAATACCGCGCTTAACGTATAGACCAATCCACGCGCCGGCCCTTGCATGGCCGACAGCAGCATGGCGATCAGGACTTCCTTTTTCGGCAATTTCGCCACCGCGGCCAACTCGGCCGGCTGCACGACCTTGCCTTCCAACACTCCGACGGTGATCTTGATCTTCTCTGCGCGCTTCTCGAATTGGATAAAGTCGCGCAAAATCTTCGTCGGCAATACCGGATCGTCGTAGCCGATCACCAATCCGGTTGGGCCCTTCAAATAGGTCTTCACACCCGACAAGATCGTGCCTTCGGAGGCACGGGCAGCCAAGGTGTTCTTGACGACCGTATACTCTGCCTTCGCACCGCGAAGCTGCTTGCGAAGCTCCGTGACCTGGTTCACGGACAGCCCCGCACATTCGGTTAAGATAGCGAGCCGCGCGCGACCGAACTTTTCCGTCAATTCCGCAACCGCAGTCGATTTCTCTTCCCTCTTCATGATCGAACCTTTCCCTTGCGCCCTACGCGCCCTCGACTAGCTCCACTGTTTGGTCAATGCGATGGAGTCAAGCCTCACTCCAGGTCCCATCGTGCTCGAAATAGTGGCGCTTTTGAGATATCGTCCTTTACAGGAAGCCGGCTTGGCCTTAATCACAGCCTCGAGAATGGCCGCCGCATTCTCATAGAGCTGTTCAGCCTGGAACGAGACTTTTCCGACTGCCACCTGGACGATGCCTGCCTTTTCCACTTTGTACTCCACACGACCTTTGCGGATTTCCGCGACAGCCTTGCCGACTTCAAACGTGACGGTGCCGGTCTTGGGATTCGGCATGAGTCCGCGTGGACCCAAGACCTTCCCCAGTTTGCCGACGGCTGCCATGAGATCCGGCGTCGAGATGGCGCAATCGAAATCCATCCACCCGCCCTTGATCTTTTCCATGAGATCGTCGGATCCGACATAGTCAGCACCGGCCTGCCGCGCT
>JBKJWE010000411.1:0-3775 GCA_046717045.1 Nitrospiraceae bacterium
AGTGGCTTACCGTCCGGGAGCAACACATCATACTGCATGGGCGGCCCCTCTGGAGTCTTCGGGGAGGTGTTGAGCTGTTGTACCGCTGCGGCACAACCGGCATCGCTAACCTGGTTTTTCCCCTGACAATCCTTCAACCGGAGCGCTGAGATGCTGACCGTCTTCCCCGTTGCGCCAGAAACTTCCGGCAATTTCTTTACTGAAGAGATCACGCGATGGTTCTGCTCGGTCTCGCTCGCAACGAACTCGATCAAGTCCGTTGTGCTGCCCGGGGGCACTTCCTTCGCCGCAGCCGGTCCCGCGTGAACACGGCCCATCTTCTTCAATTCCTCCCAGGCGCCCTTATCCGCATAGAACTTCACGGTCTTGCCCGGGTGAATCTTCTGCCAAAACAGCCCGCTCTCGGCGTTGCCGCCGAATATGGCTACATTGATCCACACCGCCTCATCGTAGGGATCCAGCACGATTACCCGACCCTGCAGCGTGGTCGGCTTGCTCATATCGCCCCATTCAAAACGCTCTTGAAACGATTCGATCGCCAGCGCGGTGGAGGCCACGGAGACCACCAGCGCAACTGCGGCCATGACGGCCCAGCCTTTCATATGAAACTTCATAATCGCGTCCTCCTTCAACAGCATGAAAGAATGAGATCTTGTCGAAGTCGATTACTTGATGACCTTGAATCCGGTGATCGTCCGACCATCCAGGCTCACTTCCATGGCCACGAGTTCTTGGGAGGCCTTGATGATCTGGTCCATCAGGGCCTTGTCCTTCACTGCCAAACGCACCGTCGTCGCGGCATGGTACCAGCCGGCATAAGGGCTGTTCTTATCGGCTCCACCGACGAATCCCCAGGAGCAGCAGACGAACAATGGATCTGGAGGCTTCACTTCGAGACTGGTGGAAGAACGACCGCCCCCTTCTCCGGAAGCCGGTTCACCGGTATTCCAATACTGAATCCCGAACAGCAACTCACCATCTGGATTGTCCGCCCATTGTGACCAGACGCGACCCTTCAAGGTCTTCGTCGTTTCGCCCTTCATCGGCTTCCCACCGACGATACTATCGGTCGGGCCCGACGGACCAGGAGCAGCATCGGCGGCAACGGCAAATTCGGCCGTCAGAAAGCCGAGCCCAGCAACCACTGCAACGGCAGCTAGAAGTACGACCCTTTTCATACCCAATCCCTCCTTCATAAAAATAACAACCACGAAAAACCGACGAACCTTTTTTAAGTACGATGAAAGTTTGACAACAGTTTTAGGGCATCTGCATTGCGAGCGAAGGTCTTTTGGCCACCTCCTTTGTTCGTGCTCGCGTCGCGTCCCTTCGGTTAAGAATCAGTCTCAGAAAAGCGTCGCAATCGTACTGAAATCACGAAAGTGTGTCAAGAAAATGTTTTCCCTGTTGATAACTTTGGAATAAATCAAAATACATAATATGAATCAAATGCTTATGAGAATATTCCGATTCTATTTTTGTTCGTGATTTTCACTCAACATGAGGCATCCATTAGAGACTTCTCATCTGTAGGCGTGAAGGCTGCCCGCTGCGAACGGACCCAAACCGGTAATCCCTAATGCATCCAATCGGAAAAATTGTCGTGCGGTGTTGAAGACATGCTCTTCACCCACGCGATCGATGTGCGCCAGCATCTCGTCGAGCGACGTTCGCTTGCCGTACGTGAGCTCATCCTTCGCGAGCTTGCTCATGCGGCTGTTCGAACTTTCCAAGCTCAGCATGAGACTGCCCTTCATCTGATTCTTCGCGCGGGTCAGCTCTTTTTGTTGAATGCCCTGCCGTCCGATCCGTGTGATCTCTCGACAGACCAGATCGACAACACGATCCACTTCTTTCGGTCTTGTGGCTGCATAGACCGTGATCGTGCCGCCGTCGGAATAACCGGACAAGAATGAATAGATGGAATAGACGAGGCCCCGTTTTTCACGCACTTCCTGAAACAAGCGCGAGCTGACGCTGCCGCCCAGCACCGTGTTGAGGGCGTAGAGGGCATAGCGATCCTTGTGGCCGGCCGCGACTCCCTTAAGTCCAAGACAGAGATGCACCTGCTCCAACGATTTTTTCTTGGTCAACAGGCCGCCATAGATCTCGGGCGGTCGACGTCTGTTCACATAGCCGGCCTTGACAACCCGGCCCTTGCCGAAATAGCGCGTCACCATGGCATCGAGCTTCTTCTGCTCGAAGTTGCCGGCGATGGCGACCACGGTCTGCGCCGGATCGTAATGGGTATCAATGTAGTGAAGGAGATCCTGCCGACCGAGGACTCGAATCGTCTCTTCTCGTCCTAGGATCGAACGCCCCAGCGGATGACGCCCCAGCACTTGGCCGGTGTGGAGTTCCTGGACCAAATCCTCCGGATCATCCTGGACCATGCGGATCTCTTCCAGAACGACCTGCTTCTCCTTTTCGATTTCCTTCGGTTCGAAACGAGATTGATGAAACAGATCGGACAACAATCCCACCGCGCGGCCTAAATGCTGATCGAGCACTTTGACGTAGTAGGTCGTCGTTTCACGGGCTGTAAAGGCATTCATCTCCCCGCCGAGCGCGTCGATTTCGCGCGAAATTTCGGCGGCGGAACGGCGGTGCGTTCCTTTGAAGAACATGTGTTCGATGAAATGGGAATAGCCGGCTTGAGGGGGCTGCTCGTCCCGCGACCCGGTGTTGACCCAGACCCCAACGGTCACCGACTTGAGCGTCGGGATCCGCTCGGTGACGACCCGGATGCCGTTGTCCAGGACGAGCTTGCGATACAAGGTGATTACCCGGCGGACGGGTCCTTCGCCCCAGCGCCGGTTGGAGCCGGCATCGTTTCCTTGCGGCTCAGCCGGATCTTACCCTGCCGATCCACTTCGAGCACCTTCACGAGAATTTGGTCGCCTTCCTTCACTTCGTCGGACACGGCTTTGACCCGATGGTGTGCAAGTTGCGAGATATGGACTAGACCGTCGGTGCCGGGCAGCACTTCGACGAAGGCACCGAAGTCCATGATCTTTCGCACCGTACCCATGTAAATCTTGCCCACTTCGACTTCCTCGGTGATGCGGTTGATCATGTCTTTGGCCTTTTGTGCCGACGCTTCGTCAACGGAGGCAATCGTGACGACACCGCTGTCCTCCACATTCACCTTCACGCCGCATTCCGAAATAATGCTGCGGATCATTTTGCCACCGGGGCCGATGATCTCGCGAATCTTGTCTTGCTTGACGGTCATCGTGAAAATGCGCGGCGCAAACGCCGACATCTTTGTCCTAGGTGTCTTGAGCGCCTTCATCATGCACCCCAAGATGTGCAAACGGCCGGCTTTGGCCTGTTCCAATGCTTGATGCATCAGGGTCGGCGTGATACCGCCGATTTTGATATCCATCTGCAGCGCCGTCACACCCTTGGTGGTACCGCAGACCTTAAAATCCATGTCACCCAGATGATCTTCCAGCCCGAGAATATCGGAGAGGATCATGACCCGATCGCCTTCCTTGATCAATCCCATCGCGATCCCGGCAACGGCTTCCCTGATCGGCACGCCGGCATCCATCATGGCAAGGCTCCCGCCGCAGACGGTTGCCATCGAAGAGGATCCGTTGGATTCGAGTATCTCGGACACGATACGGAGCGTGTATGGAAACACGTCTTTGCCTGGAACCACCGGGGCCAATGCTCGTTCTGCCAATGCACCATGACCGACTTCCCGGCGTCCCGGTGAGCGAAGGGGCCGCGCCTCGCCAACGCTGAACGGCGGAAAATTGTAATGGAG
>JBKJWE010000412.1:0-7448 GCA_046717045.1 Nitrospiraceae bacterium
CCATTTCGCCGTACAGCTCAGGCGCGCGCCACTCGGCGTCAGGCGGGATCGGGCTCAAGGCATTCCTGTCGGTTTCCGCCCGCAAGTATTCCCGGGCGGGCAAGACGACTGCGCGATTTCTCGACGAACCGTCATGAACAATGTGGGCTCAGCATTGTCCGACCACAACCAACCCCCTTCACCAACGCAATGGTTCACTCCCGTTGCCGCCGCATTGAGCGGACAGGCTGGCCGGCCCTGTCTTGTCGGCTTGCACGGCTCCACGGCCGGATTCGCCCTCACGACGTTGCTTCACTCAAACGCCGGCAAACTCGGCACCCATTCCTGGTTGGTCGTGACCGGTTCGGACGAGGCGGCAGAGCGCCTCTACGACGACCTGCATTTTTTCCATGATCTCATGGGACTCACGGCTGCTTCGCTAGCTCTCTTCCCTCGGTGGGAGACATTGCCTTATGAATCGACCGCGCCGCACGTGGGGTTAATCGCACGGCGGATGACTACACTCCGCCAAGTCAGCACCACACCGCATACTTGCCTCGTCACATCGATCGCCGCGCTGATGCAACGGCTCCTCCCAGTCGACACGTTTGCGCGCACCACCCTGTCGTTCAAGTTAGGGGAAGCGCTCGAGCGTGAGGCGCTCGTCGGAGGACTGTTGCGGTTGGGATATCGGCAAGTCTCCGTCGTTGAAATTCCCGGCGAGTTCAGTATCCGCGGCGGCATCGTGGATATTTTCTCGACCGCCTATGCCGAACCGCTTCGGGTCGAGTTTTTGGGCGAGACGATCGAATCGTTGCGGCTCTTCGATCCGACCACGCAGAAATCGACTGCGAAGTTGGATCGCGCAGTCGTCTTGCCCGCCCGGGAATACTTGCGGGCGGAAACCGACAGGAATGCCTTGAGCCCGATCCCGCCTGACGCCGAGTGGCGCGCGCCTGAGCTGTACGGCGAAATGGCGACGCTTTTCCAGTATTTCGCCGAACCGCCCCTCTTGGTCTGGGACCAACCGGCCGCGCTGAACTCCTCCTGTGAGGATGTCTGGAGCAAGATCGAGGACGGCTACTTGCGCCATGCCGATCGGGACACTTCCGAGCCTTATCCCTCGCCGGAACGATTGTTTCTGTCGTGGGCAGAACTGATGGCCGACACGGAAGGCTGGTCCACCTTGGCACTCGAACCCCTGACGGCCAGCGAGGGATCCTGGAATCCCGTCGTGACTTTTCCTGCGCAGACTCCCGCCACCGCCGGACTGGGCGTACGTGGGACGCCCTTCAGTCAGACGCTCGCCATTCTGGATCGTCTGCGTGAGGAAAGTCGGGTGGTCTTGGTGGCGAGGAGCCGCGGACAAGTGGACCGACTGCTCGCGCTCTTGCGCGAGCATGACGTCCCGGCGGTCGAATGGACACCTGCGGCCTGGACCCTGTCCGCCACCACGAAAGCGCCGTTCTATGTGGTGCAGGGCGATCTGTCGGCGGGTCTGCTCGCGCCGGAGTTGCGGCTCGTCCTCCTCACCGAAGAGGAACTGTTCGCCAAGGGAACCAGACACAAGCCGCAGGCCAAGAGCAAGGCCGCCACCTTCCTGTCATCGCTTGAAGACTTGAACGTCAGCGACTACGTCGTCCACGTCCAGCATGGCATCGCCAAGTATCACGGGCTCAAGCGCCTCTCCGTACAGGATTTCGACAGCGACTATTTGATTCTGGAATTTCTCGGTGGCGACAAGCTCTACGTGCCGTTGGATCGACTGGACCAGGTGCAGCGCTATAGCGGCGCTGAGGGTCACGTGCCGCGGCTTGACCGTCTTGGCGGCACGAGCTGGGCCAAAACGACGGCGCGGGTCAAAAAAGACATCGAGGAGATGGCGCACGAACTGGTCGACCTCTACGCCAACCGCGAACTCGTGACCCGCAGCGCCTACGGATTCGACAGTACGCTCTACCATGAGTTCGAAGCGGCTTTCGAATACGAAGAAACGGCGGACCAATTAAAGGCCATCGAGGACATTGCGCACGACATGGAATCGCGCAAGCCGATGGATCGTCTCGTCTGCGGCGACGTCGGATATGGCAAGACCGAGGTCGCGATGCGCGCCGCGTTTAAGGCCGTAGAAGATAGTCGGCAAGTCGCAGTCCTTGTCCCCACGACACTCTTGGCCCATCAACATTACGACAACTTCTCGGAACGATTCGCGCCCTTTCCGACCAAGGTTGCGTTGCTGTCGCGGTTTCAATCGCCGAAGGAGGTCAAAGAGATTCTGAAAGGCGCAGCCGACGGCTCCATTGACGTCGTGATCGGGACGCACCGCCTGCTTCAAAAAGACGTGATCTTTCGCAACCTCGGTCTGGTGATTATCGACGAGGAGCAGTGGTTCGGCGTGAAACACAAGGAACGATTGAAGCAGCTCCGCACTCAAGTGGATGTCTTGACCCTCACGGCCACGCCGATCCCTCGAACGCTCCAGATGGCCATGGCCGGCGTGCGCGATCTTTCGATCATCGACACGCCGCCGGCGGGCCGGTTATCGATCCGCACACAGGTGGTGCGATCCAGCGACAAGTTGATCCGAGAATCCATCCTGCGCGAGATGGGCAGAGGCGGGCAGGTCTATTTCGTCCATAACCGGGTCGAGACGATGGAACATACGGGAGCCTGGCTCCGCCAATTGGTGCCGGAGGCCCGTATCGGCATGGCCCACGGTCAGATGAACGCCAAACCACTCGAAGGCGTGATGCTAAAGTTCTTTCGCCGTGAGGCCGACGTCTTGATCGCGTCGGCCATCATCCAGTCCGGCATCGATGTGCCCAGCGCCAACACGATCATCGTGAATCGGGCCGATACCTTCGGCCTTGCACAACTGTATCAACTGCGCGGGCGCGTCGGACGAAGCGGCGAACAGGCCTATGCCTATTTCCTCGTGCCGGATGAAGGCCAGCTTTCCGGCGACGCGCAGAAGCGATTGATCGCCATTCAGCAGTTCACCGATCTCGGCGCCGGCTTTCGGATCGCCGCCGCCGACATGGAAATCAGAGGGGCGGGCAATCTACTCGGAAAGCAGCAGTCGGGTCACATTGCGGCGATCGGCCTCGACCTCTATATGCAGATGGTGGAGCAAGCCGTGCAGCGCTTGAAAGGGCAGGTCGTGGAAGAAGAGCCCGATCCCGCGCTCAAGCTGAACGTCTCCGCCTTCATTCCGGAAGAGTATGTGGCCGATTCGCATCAGCGCCTGTCGTTCTATAAGCGCCTTTCGTCCTGCGCACAGGTCGGCGACTTGGCCTTGCTGCACGGCGAGATCCAGGATCGGTATGGACTGGCACCCGATCCCGTGGAACGATTGTTCGAGGTCATGCAGGTGCGGTTGCAGGCCAAAGCGTTGCGTTTGACCTCCATCGAACTGAAGACGCAGTCCGTTGTGATCACGCTGGACGCCAAGAGTCCGGTGGCAGGCCCGGCGATGCAACAATTGATGGACCGGCAGAAGAAGCGGATTCGATTTCTTTCGCCGCTTGCCTTCGAGCTCCAAATACCGCATCAAGACTGGGCTTCCATCTTCCCGGAACTCACGGCAACCTTGCAAAGCCTCGGAGTCTGTGATACCACCAGAACCACGTAGCCACCATTGCCCAGTGAACCGGACGTCCACACCCCATGACACGATCGCCGGTGCATCGTCTTATTCGCCTTCTTGTGCCTGGGTCCGCCCTGTTGAGCGGCACGATCGGCAGCGTGCTGCTGCTGCTCGTCGGCTGCCAACCGCCGCCGGAGGACGCCGTTGTCGCATTCGTAAACGGGCGTCCCATCACGCAGACGGAATTCGACGCCGAATGGAACGACCTGGCGGAGGCCACCCGATCCCGTTATGAAAAGGAGGGCGGCAAAGCCGCGTTCCTGAAAGAACTGGTCGATCACGAAATTTTGATGCAGGAAGCCCGCAACCAAGGCCTCGATCAGACCGACGCCTTTCGCGACCGCGTCCGCCGCTACAAAGAGAAACTGTTGCAGGACGAACTGTTGAAAGACCGCATGAAGGCCAAGATCGACCTCACGAAGGAAGAATTGGACGCCCATTACGAGAAACATGCGAGCGAACTCCTCACCCCGTTGAAGGTGCGTGTGGCCCAGATGCTGCTGCCGAATTTCTCGGCGGCGAAAGATCTCGAGACGCAGGTCAACCGTGGGGGGGACTTCGGGAAGTTCGCCCAGCGCTACTCGATCGACGGAAAGACTAAAGCCAAGGGCGGCGATCTCGGGCCGTATCACAAAGACTTGGTGATCCCGGAAGTCGATCAAGCCATCCACACCCTCAAACCCGGGATGGTCAGCGCCCCGATTAAGACGGACACCGGCTATTATCTCGTAATGATCACCGCCCTCGAACCGGAAATCATTCAGGCGGACCTGGCGAGGCGAGAACGGCTCAGACAAGAGCTATTGTACGCCAAACGGAAGAAGCATTTCGACGACGTGATCGCCGACATCAGGGCGAAAGCGGTCGTGAAAATGGCCGAGGCGTCCCGCTACGTCGCCACGGACGTCGGTAAACGCTGATCCGCACTTTCCCCTCTGCGGCTCTCCTCAAATCCCTCATCAATCGTGTACAATCCATCAGATGTGCGCCGCCTGCTCCTTCGACTTATCGCCCTCCATTCTGCATAGGCTTCGCCACAGCGTCGCCGTCATCTGCTGCCTCCTTGCCTGGGAGGTCGGTATCCCGTCCGTGCAGTCCGCACAGGTGGAAGACCGCATCGTCGCAATCGTCAATTCCGACTTGATTATGTGGTCCGACATCAAGCGGGAGTTCGCCCCGGATCGGGAGCGCCTCACGAAGCAGTACCGCGACGCTGAACGGGAGCAGCGACTGAAGACCGCGGAATACATGGCGCTCACGAACATGATCGAGCGCAAGATACAACTGCAGGAGGCCAAGGTCCGCGGGGTCGACGTGTCCGAGCAGGAGGTCCTGCAAACCGTTCGGCAGATGAAACAACAGGGAGAGAAGATCGACGAAACCGATCCGTATATCACCAAGAGCGTCCGTGAACAGTTGACGCTCCTGCGAGTGGTCGACCGCGAGGTACGGAGCGGCGTGATGGTGTCCGACAGCGATATGAAACGCTACTTTCAAGAACACCGCGACCGCTTCGCGCTGCCGGAAGAATATACGCTCAGTCAGATTCTCATCAAGCCGCCCTCCCCGGACGGGATGGCCGACGCCAAGGCCAAGGTGCGAAAGATCGTCGCTCTCCTTAAACAGGGCGAATCATTCGAAGATCTGGCGCTGCGCTATTCGGACGGCGTGAACGGCTCGCGGGGTGGACATCTGGGGCTCGTGCGGCAGGGCGAGCTGCTGCCCGGTCTCGAGCGCGCCATCGCGTCGCTCGTCCCCGGCGGCATCTCCGACATCATTGAGACCCCTGAAGGGCTGCACCTCGTCCGCCTCGAAGACAAGAAGCCCAAACAGTTCCGCCCCTTTGAGGAAGTCAAACAAGAAATCCAAGGGCTCGTCTTCCAACAAAAGAGCGAAGACGTGTTCCAGGTCTGGCTGGCGGATTTGAAAAACAAGGCGTTCATCGAAATCAAGTTCGACAGCGCCCCTTCAGCGCCGCCCACAGCGACTCCCGCCCCTCTCCCGTCACCGCCGAGTAAGCGATAATTGCCTCGCCCCCGCCAAGCCCCTCACGCAGCCGACGGAGGGCCGCGAACCGCTCGCTCGGTTTCAGCTTATCAACTTTGGTCGCGACCACGATCGGCGGCCGGCCGATCGACTCGAGCCAAGCGAGCGTCTGCCCGTCCTGTTCGCTCAGGACTCGGCTTTCTACCAACAACACCACGGCGCAGAGCTGTGCGCGATCGATGAGATAGCGCTCCATCAACGGCGCCCATTCCGCCCGGACGGCTTTCGAGACCTTGGCGTAGCCATAACCCGGCAAGTCCGCCAGCACGAAGCGCGGCAGGACCGGATCGTCCGTCGTGATCGTGAACACGTTGACCGCGCGGGTCTTGCCGGGGGTCCGACTCACCTTGGCCAACCCCTTGCGCTGGAGGAGCGAGTTCATCAGGGAGGACTTGCCGACGTTCGACCGTCCGACGAAGGCGAATTCCGGGAGGAGCGCCTTGGGAAATTGTTCTGGGCCGACGCAACTTCTGATAAACTCTGCATTCAAGATTTTCAACGGCGACCCTTAGGCAGAGGCACGGGACGAGAGACACGAGGCGAACGCGAGGCTTATATCGGCCCTCCTTGCCTATAGCCTCTCACCTCATCCCTTCTCATACGCAGCCCATAATGCGGAAGTCAACCACACAATCGCGCAGCCGCCTGGTCCTCTTCGTCGTCATCTTCCTCGGCATCCCGCTCGCCACACTTCTTTTCGTGTGGTTGGTGACGATGCCAAATATCGCCGCATTGCAGCGAGCCAACCCAGGCACGACCTCTCTCATGGAAACCCGTCAGACCCAGGCGGAAACGCAGGGCCGTTCGATCGGACGCCATTGGATATGGGTGCCGCTCGCTCGGATCTCGCCACATCTTCGACAGGCAGTCGTCGCGGCAGAAGATGCATCCTTCTTTACTCATGAAGGATTCGATTGGGAAGGGATCAAGGATGCGGCTCTCCACGACCTTGAGGCTGGAGAATTGAAACGCGGGGGCAGCACGATCACGCAACAACTGGCGAAGAATCTCTATCTCTCTTCGGAGCGGTCCCTCTTGAGAAAGGCCCGTGAAGCGCTCATCACGCGCTCGCTCGAACTTCACCTCAGCAAGGAACGCATCCTCGAACTCTATCTCAATGTCGCGGAATGGGGAGCCGGCGTCTATGGGGCCGAGGCGGCCGCCCGGCACCATTTTAAGAAACCTGCGCGAGATCTGTCCCCTGACGAGGCCGCGTGGTTGGCCGCAATTCTCCCTTCACCCCGACGATATGATCCCCTGCACAAGACCACGGCGTTGTCGCGTCGCCACGATCGCATCCTCCGAAGGATGAACCAACCTTCCCTGTATCAGGAACGGCGATTCGGACCACGAGATTAAGAGGACAGCTCACTGTCGCCGACCATACCGCGCTCGCGTTCGCCAAAGATCGCCGATTCGTGTGTATAGTGCTTAAATTCGAGGAGATTCTGCGAAGGATCCTGGAGGAAGAAGGTGTGGTGCTCGATGCGGGTTCCCGGAAATCTCACGCGTGGCTGTTGATAGAACGGAAGCCTCTTGGTTTTTGCCCGATCCGCGAATTCCTGCCATTGGGTTTTTGAAAGAAACACCAAACCAAAATGACGTGGGTAGATCCCCTGCTGGACCGGCTGCGGTTCATCCGCCACATGCGCGACTAACTGATGGCCGGCTAATCCAAACGTCACAGCCTGGTTCGATTAACGTCCCAACGTACAGACTGTCTCTTATAAACAACTCATAGCCCACGAGACTAGCGATCATGTGGGATGACGTATTA
>JBKJWE010000413.1:0-8565 GCA_046717045.1 Nitrospiraceae bacterium
GGACCATTGTTTTACTCATTTATTGAATTCACCGGACCCGTCGGCGAGCGAGTGTCCGGTGATAGGCAACCGATACGGCTGGTGGCAAGCACGACGTTGTCGAACAGAACATGCCCCACATACTCTGGAGGATCTTTCGTCACATAATGTTGGAGCATGAACCAGTTAAGTTGGAGCGCTGAGTCGTTGCGCCATTGAAAACCCTCGAACGGCTCACCGACCTGGCTAGGTGTAAAGATCCCGCCGGTCCAGCTTCCGTTCGGCAGTCCGGGCCCCAGATGACTCAGGAGGATTCCGTCGATCCAAAGCGCCAGTTCGCCATTCGATTCCGTGACCGGCCCGTTCATTTTGGCCATAATTTCCACACAGGTCCAACGGTCTCGCGTGAGTATGAGTGTGGGGTCGTGAATCAAGAAATTGCCCCAGTAGTCTGTCGGCCCCCCACGCATCCCCATCCAGTAGGTGTAGAAATCCAAACGATCATTGGCATCCACCGGTTCGGCGGCGATTGAAAAGTAATCGTGGCCGAGGGGCTTGATCCCTGCCTTGCCCTGATACTGATCCGCCGCCGGATTATAGCCACCCAACCGTCCCGAGGTGTGGTGATATGTTCCTCCGGACGGATAGTTGATGTAATAGCGAAGGTACAGAAGGTCGTAGCCCTTGGACAGGTTTTTGTAGAGGGCCCCGCCGGTGGTGACTCCGCCAATGGACGCGATGCGGAGCGAAGTCAGGCCGAGACTCATCGGGGGACTATCTCGCACAATCGAAATGCTGGTCGGATGCTTCAGATTCGTGAATCGGTCCACGAGGCTGTCCAATTGGGCTTGTTCAAAATCTTCGGTAAAGATTACCGCAGAGTCTTGCTCGATGCCCTGATCACGAGGGTATTTGGCCGCCAGCCCCGCCCCATCCGCAAGCGGGTCATGGAGGATCTCCCTTTCGGCAACACATCCAGTCACCAGAGCCAGTGCTACCATCAGCCAGAGTCTGTTCACAGCCGCTTCTCCTGCCGCCATGCCCAACATCGACTCACCTCGGCCGCTAATCGCGAGGGACCGGCGACAAATGGGGCCAAACTCATTTCCATTCCCATACTAGAGTCGCCTATATTTCCCTGCGCTACAGACAACCATCTTCACCAAACGACTGGACGGGACCGCGCCAGTGTCCTTTCAGCTTGACGACTGGTTCATCGGGTGCAGGGGGCCACCTCCTTGCTCTCCTGCGGTCAGTGCGGCAACCGGTTCGGATCGTGGACCCGAAACGGTACGGATGCAGCGGATGGCTGTATCGTGGCTCCTCCGTTTGCAACAACACGATAAAAGTCCCGCGCAAGCTTTTGGAGTCCGTCTTGTTAGAAACCCTCCAGCGTGATCTCTTCACGCAGGAGGGCTTCGAGATGTTCAAGGAAGAAATCACTCAACTCCTGCGTGAGCGTCGTCAGGCACCGGCGCCTGATCGGGAAAAGATGCAGGCTAAGCTGGCTGAAACAGAACGAGAGATCACGAACCTTCTCGCCGCCATCAAGCGAGGCATCCTGACGGTCTCTACGAAGGCCGAGTTGGAAAAGCTTGAAGCCGAACGCGCTCGTCTGCAACAGGCGTTGCATGGACCGGAGAAGAAGGCGGAAGTGGTGACGCACCTCTTGCCTGACCTCAAGGAACGATTCCGATCCCTCGTTGCCGACATCGCCATGATCGCCGCCAGGAACCTGGATAAGGCGCGAGCAGCCCTAAAAGACCTCCTCAGCTCGCAGAGCACGCTCCGCCCCTGCTCTGACGGTCAGAAACGGTACCTAATGGTGGAAATCTCGGGAAATTACGCGGGATTACTTCGCCTAGCGGGCATGCAAAATAAGTTTGGTGGAGGGCAGGGGAGTTGAACCCCCGACCCCTACGTTGCGAACGTAGTGCTCTCCCAACTGAGCTAGCCCCCCACCTGTGGAAACCTGGTTCGCGAGCCATGGACTCCGCAGGGTTCGCTACGCACCAGCGCATAGACTGTCGCTGCGGAAGGAGAACGGGGAGGAAGTTAGCTCGCGTCCTCGAACAAGCGCATTATACACAAGCCCCAGTTGGGACTCTACCGGAAGTTCACAACCCCGCAGCGGTTACGAAGGACCGATGACCGCTGATCCCTCCGGTTTTCCCGCCTCGATGAACACTCTGCGACCATCCACTCGCAACCGCTCTTCGGCAAACAGCTGCACTGCCCGCGCATAGATCTTGTGTTCCTGTTCGAGAATGCGAGCGGCCAGTGTTTCTGGCGTATCATGATCCACAATCGGAACGGCGGCCTGCAGAATAATCGGTCCTTCATCCACCCCTTCCGTCACAAAGTGGACGGTGCAGCCGGCCAACTTACAGCCCCAATCGATCGCCTTCTTCTGTACCTCTAACCCGGGAAACGACGGCAAGAGCGACGGATGGATGTTCATCATGCGATTGGCATAGGCGTTGACGAGGACCGCCGTGACGATCTTCATGTACCCGGCGAGCAGGACCAGCTCGACATCATGTTTCTGAAGAACGTCCAAAATCGCCTGATCATAGGCTTCCCGACTATCGGATTGTCCCGCGAAGGGCTTGGGATCGACAAAGAGATCTTTGATGCCGTGTTTGCGGGCACGCTCTAACGCCACCGCGTCTTGCTTATTGCTGATCACCGCAACGATCGCCGCATTGACACGCTTGGCTTCGATGGCATCGATCACGGCTTGGAGATTGGAGCCTCGACCCGAAGCCAGCACTGCGACGCGAAGTGGACTGGTCCGTTTACTCGACATACTCGACCTGAGGCTCCCCTTCTTTCGCAGCAACGATCTCCCCAATTCGATAGCCACGATCGCCGAGCGCCGAAGCGCATGCGATCACCGAATCTGCTGAAGCGGCCGGCACGACCAGAATCAGTCCAATCCCCATATTGAACACGCGATACATTTCTTCACGATCCACTTTGCCCAACGAAGCCATCACTTGAAAAATTGGCGGCACAGACCAGGCGCGACGTCGCACGATCGCGTGGACGCCAGCGGGAACCACGCGTGGAAGATTTTCCGTCATTCCCCCACCGGTAATGTGCGCGATGCCTTTGATCGGGCAATCACGGATGAGCGCCAGGATTTGCTTGGCATAGATTCTCGTCGGCGTCAGGAGCACGTCGCCCAACGGCCGGTCGAGTTCCGGCAGACGACTCGCCACCGTTAACTTGGCCTTGTCGAACAAGACACGGCGCGCCAGCGAGTAGCCGTTGCTATGGAGTCCGCTTGAGGCAAGTCCAACCAATACATCGCCTGGTACGATCGATTTGCCATCGATGATCTTCGGCTTATCGACGACCCCGACTGCAAAGCCGGCCAAGTCATATTCACCATCGGCATACATCGACGGCATCTCAGCCGTTTCTCCGCCGATCAACGCACAGCCGGCCTGGCGGCAGCCTTCCGCAATCCCTTTCGAGACGGCTTCGGCCTTGGGGACCGCCAGTTTCCCTGTCGCAAAATAGTCGAGGAAAAAGAGCGGCTCTGCCCCGCTCACTGCAATATCATTGACACACATCGCCACAAGATCGATTCCCACAGTGTCGTGGCGATCCATCATGAATGCTACTTTGAGTTTGGTTCCGACCCCGTCTGTCCCGGAAACCAAAACCGGGTCTTCGTACTTCTTGGCCTGGAAGCGAAAGAGTCCGCCAAATCCGCCCAAATCGGTCAAGACTTCTGGGCGGAACGTCGAACGGACCAGCGGTGAAATACGATCGACGAACTCGTCGCCTGCATCGATATCGACCCCGGCATCACGGTAGGTTGTCATAAGAGGCAGGCATCTTAGCGGAGGGGTATTGGAGAGGTCAACGCGGCAATACGCCCTGCTCTTTCTCTTTCAGGCAAGGAAGGCTGGGCTGCGGACGGACATCAGCGTCGCTTTGCGTTCCGCGGTAACAAGACCATAGTGCCCGGCTTTCCTTGCACAAAGCCGCCGGTTTCTCAGCGAACGTTGCCGAAGAAGCGGGGTTCCGGCGAGGCTGGTGGGTCTTTCTTACGCCTCCGGGCGCATTTCGACATCTAACAACTTAATCTTTCGATGGAGATGGCTCCGCTCGATCTTGAGGTCTTCCGCCGTGCGAGAAATGTTCCAATGGTGTTCACGCAGCTTGCGGGCGATGTATTCTTTTTCGAACGCATTACGCGCATCGCGGAGCGAATCATAGGGGTGGGTAAAGAGCGGACTCACGGCAGCCTGCACGGCGGTCGAACTCGCACCGGTCGCAGCAGGACGTCCCTGCAAGGAGGCCGAGGCCTGTGCCGCTTCGATGACCCCTCCCGGTACCATGATCATCAATCGCTCAATCAAGTTGCGCAGTTCTCGGATATTGCCCGGCCAGTCGTACTGTTGAAAGACCGCCATCGCGTCCGGCGCCACCTCCTTGATCCGCAGCCCCTGCTCCTCCGCGTGCAGCTTCATGAAGTGGCGAATGAGCACCGGAATGTCTTCGCGCCGCTCCCGCAAGGGCGGCACAAAGATCGGCACCACGTTGAGCCGATAAAAGAGATCTTCGCGAAACGCGCCTTTCTCGATCTCCTTCTGCAAATTCTTGTTCGAGGCGGCCAAGACCCGCACGTCCACTTTCATCAGCTTCGTCCCGCCGACCCGCATGAACTGCTGCTCTTGAAGCGATCTCAACACTTTGGCCTGCGTGTTGAGACTCATGTCGGCGATTTCGTCCAGAAACAGCGTCCCTCCATCAGCCTGTTCGAACTGCCCACGCTTCATGGACGAGGCGCCGGTAAATGAACCCTTTTCGTGCCCGAAGAGTTCGCTCTCGATCAAGGTCTCGGGAATCGCGGCGCAGTTCATCGCCACAAACGGTCGATCCGCCCGGGCTGAGTGTAAATGGATGGCACGCGCCACCAATTCCTTTCCCGTCCCGTTCTCGCCGCCGATCAAGACGCGGCTATTCGTCGGCCCGGCCGTTTCGATCAATTGGCGCATCTGCTGCATGGCCGGAGACTGGCCGACTAATTCAAACTTCTTCTGAACTTTTGTCCGCAGCGACCGATTTTCTTGTTCCAGCCGATGTTGATCGAGCGCATGCTTGACACGGAGCGTCACATTTTCGAGCGACAAGGGCTTTTCGATGTAGTCGTATGCCCCAAGCTTGATCGCCTTGACTGCCGTCTCAATCGACCCGTGGCCGGACATCACCATGACTTGGGCCGTTGGAACCAATTCGCGAACCCGGCGCAAGGTTTCCAGCCCGTCCATTTCAGGCATCCAGATATCGAGGATCATCAGATCGGGCGCGTCTGTCGTGAAGGCCCTCAAGGCTTCGACGCCGTTCGTAGCCACCGCGACGTCGTACCCTTCATCCTGCAAAATACTGCGCAAGGAGTTCAGGATAGGCTCTTCGTCGTCGACCACCAAAATCGATGCAGACATGAATTCCCCCGTGATGAGTGATCAGTGTCGCGTGACGAATGGAAAGGCGCGTGTTCGGCTCTCGTCACTCATTCTCTCTTCGGCTAGATCGGCAACTCAAAGGTAAACACGGCCCCTTTGGGCTGATTGTGGCCGGCTTCAATCTGGCCCTCGTGATCGGTAATGATGCGCCGCACAATAGCCAATCCCAGTCCAGTTCCGGTCTTTTTCCTCGTGAAATATGGCACGAAGAGCTTCTCTTGATCTTCCGGCGCAATCCCCGGTCCTTCATCCGCCACGCTGACAATAGCCCGACGCCTTTTTGTATCGTATTTGGTCGTCAGCCAGACCCGGCCCGTTTGGTTCATCGCTTGGATCGCATTGTCTAACAGATTCACCAGTACGCGTTTGAGTTGCTCTCGATCGAAATTCAAGGGCGGCAGGGCTTCGTCCATGTCTACGATCAACTCCACGTCTTTATGCATGCCCTGATAGAGCGGCAACACTTCATTGACGACATCGTGGAATGATTGATGCGCCATGTGCGGGGCCGGTAGGCGCGCAAACTTTGAAAACTCGTCCACCATGTGCTTGAGACTCGTGACTTCATTGACGATCACGGTGGTGGACTCGTCGAAGATCCGCTCGAAATCCGGCGCCTTCTCAAAAAACTTCTTGCGCAATCGTTGCGCGGAGAGCTGAATCGGCGTCAGCGGATTCTTGATCTCGTGGGCGACCCGCCGCGCGACTTCTTGCCAGGCCGCAACCTTTTGCGCCTTGATAAGCTCCGTGAGATTCTCAAAGATCAACACGATGCCGAGATCCTTATTCGCCTCGTCTTTCATCCGAGAGCCGTTGAGCCCGATCGTCAAAAACTTGCCCTCGGCTTCCATCGGCCCCTCGAGCGTCATCGCATCGCGCTCATCGGCCAGCATGCGATCGTAGATCGTTTGGAACAGATCGAGGCCGAACTCCTTGAACACTTCGTTGGCGGGACGGTTCCGAAATCGATCGGCGGACACCCCGAGAATACGCTCCCCGGACGGATTAAAATTCGTAATGACGCCGTTCCGATCGATGGAGAGCAATCCAGCCGCGATCGTATCCACGACGGTCTCGATATACGCGCGTCGGCGATCCAGTTCGAGATTGTTCTGCAGCAAGGACACGTTCGCTTCTTCGATTTTGGATTTACTCCCTTGGAGATCCTCCGTCATACGGTTGAACGACTCGATTAAGGTCCCGATTTCATCCGTCGCCTTGGCTTCAATCCGCACAGACAAATCGCCCTGCGCAATCGCCTCCGTCGCTTCGGCCAATCGCTGAATCGGCACAGTAATGCTCCGCGCCACGTAGAATCCGAACCAGGTCGCCCCGAACAAGATCAGGACGGTGATCACCGCGACAAATAGATAGGCCCCCGCCTTGATCGGGTTCTTCATGGCCCGCATCTGCTTGTACTCGCTGTACTGGTGGCCGATGCCTTCCATCTTCGCCAGCAGCGACTCGGGCACATAGGCGTCAACCACTACGACCCCGCCGATCTCCCCGCCACGCCCACTTGCGGCGATCGGCACCGCTGCACGGACCAGGCGGCCGGTTTGAGCCTCTTGGACGGTATTCACCTCCTGCTTCCCATTGATCGCTTGCAGCACCAATTGCCCGATCGGGAGATCGAGCGCCGTGGAGGGCACCTCGGGATCGAGCGCCTTGGTCAAGGTTTCCATCTTGGCTGAATACACTTCGATCCCGGCCACGCCAAACTCCGCACGCTTGCGCGCCATGCCCGCCACCAGCAAATCACGCTGCTCGCCCAGCAACATATCTTCTCGGTAAATTTCGCGGCTGATCGCTCTCGCGCTGTTCACGGCCAGCGTAATGTGACCGGCATGCTGCATGCGCGCCACTTCATAGGAGTCCCGCATGACCCGCTCGATTTGATCGTTGAACCAAACGTCGACCGCCTTGTTGACCAACCCGCTAGCCACCAACGCCAATAACACCGTTGGAATCAAAGAAAAGCCGATGAACGCGGCGACTAATTTCGCCCGAAACCCCGATCCCAGCAACCGATGCCGCCGCTCGAAGTAGGCTTTGATAAGGTTGCGCGAGAGGAGGAGCAGGAGGACGACAAAGCCGATCAAATCCAGATTCAGCAGCAGGAGCACCAGCGCGTAACTGGTCGTTGGGAGGAATGAATCGGTTTCCTCTCCGCCCGGCACCACCATTTGCGAGTAATAAAACGTCAGCGCCAGGCAGGGAAGCAGGAAAATCAGGACGATCCAGACTGGACGCAAGTGCACCTTGCGCCGTTCCGGTTCTGGAGTGGGATTCAGGCGCGCCGATGAGCGGCTGGCAGGACCAGCCAAGGACCCACGCGCTGTCTTTCCCCAGGAAAGAGGACCGTTCTCCCTTCCACTATCCTGCCAATCCGGCATCGCGCGCAACTCCTCCCCTGCAGCACAGCTAGCCCACTATAACGGAATCGTAGAACGGTCGCAAAAGGTTGCGTCTCTAAATCCGGCACGGGCTGCAGCGGGAGCGATCAGCAATGCGGGGCAGGTTATGGCTTGGTGGTCAAACTGACGTACTTCATCCGGAGCGCATAGAGCATATCCCGCAACACCGCTTGTTCGTCGGTCGTGAGATTACCCTTGGTCTTGTCTTCCAAGACCGATAGCAGATCGATGATTTCTTTCGCCTGGGGCAAGTTCGCAGGCAGTGCAGGCTGCTGCGGATCGAGTTGCTCTCCCATGAGCATGAGTGAGGAACTGCCGAGAGAAATCACGAACGAGGCAAACGTGACGGGAATGCCGGATCCTTGAGGCGGCTCGGCCGGCGCCGACTTCGCGCCGCTCTGCGTCGTCGAGCCGGTAGGCGCTGATGGAGCGGGACGGTCGGAACTCCCTCCGCCCCTTCTATCGCGAATGACAAATCCTTCTTCTGGGTCAGGCGCCATCCGCCCTTCTCCTGCTCTGATCGAACCGCCGTAACCTAGCATAGGCTCTAGAGGCGCGCAAGACAGGGTGCTTGCCTGAGAGCCCGCCAACCTGGGTATAATAGCGCGTCGTTTTTTCGAAGAGTCCTTCTCGATGTCTGAACGATTTCACAAGCTCGTTGACCTCATGGCCGCCCTTCGCGCCCC
>JBKJWE010000414.1:0-9167 GCA_046717045.1 Nitrospiraceae bacterium
TCACCGTGCTCTACCCCGCCGATGCCACCTGCATGTATCGACTGGTTGAAACCGCCGCGCAGCATAAGGGCATGGTGTACCTTCGAGCCGGGCGGCCAAAGGCTCTTGTCATCTACGGTCCCGATGAGAAGTTTCCGATCGGTGGCAGCAAGATCGAGCGACAGAGTTCTGCAGACGCACTGACGATCGTCGCAGCCGGCGTGACGCTCTTCGAGACGCTCAAGGCGCACGAACAGCTAAAAACCGCAGGCATCGCGGTCCGCGTCATCGATCTCTATAGTATTGTTCCGATCGACCGTACCACGCTCATTGATAGTGCCCGGGCCAGCCAGGGCCGCATCTTGACGGTGGAAGATCACTACGCGCATGGCGGGTTGGGCGACGCGGTGCTCAGCGCGGTGAGCACGGAAGGCATCAAGGTCCATAAGCTCGCGGTTCGGGCGATTCCACATAGCGGCAAGCCGGACGAACTCGTGGATCACTTTGGCATCGGAGCACGATCGATTGTCGAAGCGGCCAAGCAAATCGTCAAGTAGCCGATCCGGCTCGACGCTCTCTCACGAACTGGATCGCATTCCTCTCCTGAATATCTTCTCCGGATCGGATCGCAAACGCCTGCTCCGAGAGTTGACCGTAACCCATTACGGCAAGAACGACTTCATTTTCCGCGAAGGCGATCCCACCGAATACTTTCACATCGTCAAAGAGGGCACGGTGAAGTGCGTGAAGTCCACGCCGGATGGAAAGGAATGTACGCTCAAGATGCTGATGCCAGGGGATCTCTTTTGCTGCGACGCTGCCACATTCGACGGCGGCCGTCATCCCGGCACCGCCCGACCCATGGGCGACGTCAGCATTCTCCGCATGCGCAAGAAATCCTACTTCGATATGTTGCGTCGACATCCTGACGCTGCGCTTGAAGTCATCAAGTATCTCGGCAACCGTCTCAACGAAGCGCAGGAGAAAAACAAAGTCCTGGCGCTTGACCGAGCAGACCAACGATTGGCCGCACTGCTCGTTGACCTCGCCACTCGCAACGGAGTGAAAGACTTGAACGGCATTCGTCTCACCCTACGCCTTACCCGACAAGACATGGCCAATATGGTCGGCATCACGACAGAAACTGCGATCCGAATCATGAGTCGTTTTATACGAGAACGCCTGGTCTCAGGCACCGCCAATCGCCTGATTGTCCGAGACGTGCCCCGTCTCAAAACCCTCGCGACCGCATAGATCGCCCATTCACCCCCGATTCGACCACGGACAGGATTCTTTTCAAAATATGATATTGGTCATATAACGGCTGGTCAGCCCGGCGTATGCTGCCAGGCACCATCCACACGATTGAAACATCTCAGTCTTATTCGGAGAGAAGGAGGCATCCATGCAGGTTACGGTTAAAATGATGGCGCGATGCGCCGTGGCGGGAATGTTGCTGGTTGTAGCAGGGCCGGCGCTGGCGAAGACGCACAAAGTGTCGATGATCGCTGTGGAATCGGACATCGTCATCGACGGCAGCGGCGAGAAGTATGCCGCCTGGACGTTTGACGGTCAAATGCCCGGCCCCGTCGTTCGCGTGAGGGAGGGCGATACCGTCGAATTCACGCTCACCAATCCGGCGACGAATAAGAATCCCCACGCGATGGATTTCCACGCGGCCGAGATCGACTTCCTCAAGAACTATAGGGCGGTGAATACCGGTGAAACCATCAGTTACACGTTTGTGGCGAAGAAGCCGGGTATCTTCTTCTATCACTGCGGGGCGCCGCCAATGATTCAACACATCGCTCGCGGCATGTTCGGCGCAATCATTGTCGATCCCAAGAATGCAAACTGGTCCAAGGCGGATCGAGAGTATGTCCTGATCCAGTCGGAGTATTTCAAGAATCCCGGCGATGTGCAGGCCATGTTCGATCGGAAATTTGACGGGATGATGTTCAATGGCGGTATCTTCAAGTACCACCCGTTCGTGACCGGCGGCGGCAAGCTGGATGCGAAGCCGGGTGAGCGGGTCCGGATTTACTTCGTGAACGCCGGCCCAAACGAGTTCTCGGCGTTCCATCCGATCGGAGAGATTTGGGACAATGTGTATGAAAGCGGCAATCCGGCAAACAATTTGAGGGGTGTCCAGACCTATGTGGTCGGGCCGGGCAGCGCGGCGACGTTCGATGTCGTCGTCGAGTCAGCCGGGGCTTATCCGTTGGTCACGCACTCGTTGACCGGTGCGCTTCGCGGAGCGATCGCGGTGTTAGTCGTCTCACCGGATGCCAAGCCCACCCCGTTGATGCCCATGGTGCCGTGGAAGGTGGCGATGCCTCAAACCGGGATTAGCCCTGTTCCAACGCCTTAAAGTTCGAATACTGGGCCGGGTGGCTCTCCTGAGTCGACCGGCATAGACCGCTTGTTCTTCGAGATCGTCATGAAGAAACACGTACTTCTTAGTTTCGCATTCGCCTGTGAGGTCTTTTGTCTGCCCTTTCCCGCTCATGCGTCGGACGATCGCATCGCGCTGCTGCTGACAGGGGATGCATGCGCTCTAAGCCATGGGGCGCTGAAACAGAAACTCTCACGGGTCGCCGGCGTCCGACAGATTGATCTCCATGCCGTTCCGAACCATGCCCTCATCGATGCGGACACGGCTGTCGTCGACGCCGATTCACTGGCCAGTCAAGTAAATGACATTCTCGCGGCACAACCGCCATGCCGCGCAACACCCTTGAAGTCCTGCATTTCATCCGATCTTCGAACCGCGAGCACGAAGACCCCGTAAACGACCTCCTCTGTTGCGACGCTGCCTCCAGGATGCCATAGTGCAGCTCTCCCCATGATTCGGATGGAAACTCGACCGGCTATCAATTTTTGGCGATATGCCATCGTGGTCAATCTGCTTGCGGTAGCCTTCTGTTCCGCTCCTCTCTCGGCTCAGGACACCGTCCTGGAATGGTTTCCCATTCGGCCAGTCAGCTTTGACGTCGTCTTCCGTCAACAAACCTTCGCGCCGAACGATCGCGAAATTACCATACAGGCCGGTATCACCGCGCTTCGGTACGGCGATCTCGAGGTACGGGGACTCTACCGGCATTTCAGCTATCACACTCAGGACTTCAAGACGGATCAGAATGCCGTGCTGGTGAACCCACGCTGGAACAATTTCATCGACATCTTGGATTTTCCCAAGTCCAATCCGATCAATCGAACGATTCGCCATATCCTGTTTGGGCCGCTCGAGGACCGAGCGATCCCGTACCTGGGGCTCCTGGCAGGAGGTGTAGTGCCGGGCCCACACAATACGTGGCCGGGACATTTTATCGGCGGGCAGATCGGCGTACGATTTCCGTTGGCCTTTGGAGTGTCGGTCGATGTCGCGCTGGAGTACAGTCAGTTCAGTATCAATTTTCAGGGCGCTGGGGGTGAGGGGCAACAGTGGGTCGTGACGACCGGGCTCCGATTCTGAAGAATGAGGACCGAGGCACGAGGCAAAAGGCAATGGGTTTCTTGAGACGAACAGGGGGTCCGGGACTCCAAGGAAAGGGAGCAACTGTAGCTTGGAACCCCAGGCCCCTGGCCGCTCGCCTCTCGCCACTCGCCTCGCTTATTCTCTTCGTTCTTACACTACCGGCCTGCGGCTTAGTCTACGACGCGTTGCAGTCTGTGTTGCCGATCGCCAGTCATGAGCTCGACACCATCTGCGCTCGGGAACGCGTGCAGGTCGGCATGGCGACCGAGCCGTTTCGACCGTTTGTCTTTCCCGCGATTTGGACGGATGAAGGAGCCCGTGTCACCGGCCTCGATGTGGAACTGATTAAACGTCTCACCGCCGCCCTCGGCCGGCACTGCGGACACGAAGTCACGCCCATCCTGCACCTCGTGCGATTCCGCGATCTCTTCACCCTTCTCAACGAAAATCAACTTGATCTGTTTGTATCGGCGGTCGCCGCCAATATGCCGTCACCGACGCGAGCCGGATTTGCGTACTCCGCTCCGTATTTTTACAACGGAGGCATCGGCGGGATCACGGCACGAGCCGAGATCGCGGATCGAGTTCGAACGAAACTGCGCACCCAGGCGGAACAACCGGCACCCGACGGTCTTATCGCCAACGAACGTGCGCTCGCCGAACTCACCATCGCCGTTCAGGAATGGACTGCGGCGCATTTCTATGCCCAAACCCATCTCAAAGGGAGTTCCTTGATCCTGTGCGATTCCTTGCCGGCCACGTTTGAAGCAGCCGATGCCTCCTCACCTGCCCCCATCGACGTCATTCTTGGAGAACAACCGATTCTCGAGTATATGGTGACCAAGGTGCGTAAGGATTGGCGATTACTCGCAGACAACGGCGGGAAACCCTTGTTCCTGACCCGCAGCCACTATTCGGTGGTCATGGCGGAAGAAAGCTATCGACTCCGTTGGTTCGTCAACGATGTTCTGTTCAAATTGGACGAGTCTGGCACACTTGCGGCTCTGCGCACTCGGTGGTTGGATGAACCCTATGCCTTCCCACGCCGCGCCTCGGCAGAAGGTCTATCCTTTGATGTCGAAAAAATGCCCCAGCATTACGATCAAGGCAAGTGCCGACTCGTTGAGAACCGGTAGTACCCCAGAGAGGAGGTCACGATGACACGCATATGGCTCGGTGTACTGGCGGGACTTCTCGCGATCCTCGCCATCGGAGCGTTGACTCCGAGAACATGCTGGGCAATTGACCGCGCAGAGGCGGAGGAGACCGCTCGGTTATTGGCCAAGTTGATCAAAGCCGGCCGATTGGTCATTGATCAGAACCAGCAATTGATCGACGATCAACATAAAGGAGACAAGGGTTTTACGCCCGAGGTATTTGAACAGCAGCTGATTCAGGAATTTCGCCAACAGACCGGCATCGACCTGACGACACTTCAAAAAACCGCCGTGTCGGTAACCCTTCCTCCCCTGGCAAAAGAGTTGTTGCCGGCATTCGTTGTCGCCAGCAAAGAAGTCGTGCGCGACGCGCAAGCTGTTATCAACCAGCGCGGGATCGGGTACAAGAATTTCATTCCGGCCACCTACGGCAGCCAAGCGGCAGCAAGGTTTTCCAAACAATCGCGCGTCCGGCTCAAGCAAACGACTCTCAACCCCCGTAATCCGAAGAACGAACCAGACGAGTACGAAGCCTCAGTGCTGAAATGGCTCTCAGGACGTCCACGCGCGGAGGCCTACGTGAGTGAGCTCACGGAGGAGGGAAAGACCTTGCGGGTGGTGATGCCGATTTATTATCGAAAGGACTGCCTGACCTGCCACGGCGAGCCGAAAGGCGACCTGGATATCTCCGGCTACCCCAAAGAAGGTCATAAGGAAGGAGATCTGGCAGGGGCCATCACGGTGACGGCCCCGCTCGCGTCGAAGTGAATTAGGGATTCGGCGCGACGTAGACTAAGACTTTGAGCCGCTGGATCGTGTGGTTCTTCACGCCGTGCTCTTCTCCAGCCGGCGCCATCGTCCCCTCGCCCGATCCCAGCACTCGCTTCTCTGATCCGACTTGAAACGTCCCCTGTCCTTCGAGCACCAGATAGATCTTATCTTGTTCGCCGTGAATATGACCCTGCTGTTCCTGCCCGGGCTCAAAGCAGTAGACGTCGCAGAAAAATCTGGAGGTTTCAAATATATTGTTCTTCTTCATCTTCTCACTGCTAAACTGCTGATAGTCTGAAAGTTTTATCACTTTCATACGAGCAACTCCTTTGTCAGTGCATGGGATCAATGTGCCGCCCTTCGATGGTGCGCACGATCGAATCAACCGAGATGAGATGATGCGAAACCCCCAAATCCTTCGCTGGAATCCCCATGGCAAGTCCAAGCAACTGCGGCAAGTGCAGGATCGGCAGATTGAGCTGGGTATTCACCGCGCGTCCGGCCCGCTCCTGATAGATATCGAGACTCATGTGGCAGAGCGGGCAGGGTGTCACCATGAAGTCGGCTCCCTTTTCCGTGGCTTCCTTCATGTGAGTTCCCGCCATCGCGACTGCAATCGCTTCCTTTTCGAGAATGATCGGAAAGCCACAACATTGCGTCCGCCCCGCGTAGGCGACCGGTTCGCCACCCACCGCCTTGATGACCTTTTCGAGCGACTGCGGGTTCTCCGGGTCGTCGAATCCCAGATCCCATGACGGACGTAAAATGTAGCATCCATAGAACGGCGCGATGCGGAACTCGCGCATCGGGAAGGACACGAGGCTGCTGAGTCGTGCCATACCGATCTCTCTCACCACAATCCAGAGCAGGTGCTTGACCTGCGTCCGTCCATTGTACTGAATACCCTCCGGAGCCAGAAGTGCATTCATTCGCTCCAGTAGCCCCGGCTCCGTTTTCAGACGCCGATTCGCCGCGCTCATCACACCCTGGCACGTCCCGCAGATCGTCATGACGTCCAGGCCCAACTCTTCGGCCTGAGCGAAAGTCCTCGCGTTGAGCGCCAGCGCCATGTCGGGATTCGCTTCCGTGACCACGCCGGCCCCACAGCAAGAGGCCGCCGCAAGCTCGACCACTTCGATCCCCAACCGCCCAATGATGGCCATCGTCGATTGATAGAGTTCAGGCGTGGCCCCTTTCGCCGCACAACCGGGATAGAGCGCAAACTTCATGACGGGAATTCCTCGATTCCATTCATACCGTGCGGCAGTATAAGCTAGATCCCGTACGAAAATCAGGTGTCCCGCCCCAGCTTTGACCCTTACCGTCTCTTTCAGCTAGGCTGATGCAGGATAGACGAGATTGACTATGAATCGTGCAGACCGGCGACGCCACGAGGCTCAGGAAGCCAAATCAGGACGGATACCCGACAGCTCCGTCCTCCGGAGCCTCCTCGAAGAAGGCAAAACCCATCACCAAGCGGGACGCACTCAAGACGCAGAACGGGCCTATCGCCGCGCATTGGAGTTGGCGCCGGAGCATGCCGACACTCTGCACCTTCTCGGCCTCCTGCTCTATCGGCAGGCCCGATACGACGAGGCCATCGCTTCCATCACCATGGCCATCGCCCAGGCCCCCTCGCCGGTCTATTGGTTCAACCTCGGCGTGGTCGCACAGAAAGCGGGTCAGACCGATGACGCCGTTCACGCCTATCGTAAGGCAATACAACTCCACCCTCGTTACCTTGAAGCCCACATCAATCTCGGGAATGCACTCAAGGAACAGGACGCATTGGCCGACTCAATCGATGCCTATCGACAAGCCCTCGCACTCAACCCGTCGCATGCGGACATCCATAACAATCTCGGCGTGGTCCTCAAGGAACAGGGCCACATCCATGAGGCAATCAGCTCCTATGGCCGTGCGATCAAACTGAAACCCATTCATATCGAAGCGCGGAACAATCTGGGTCTCGCCCTGATGGAATCGGACCGCTTGCCCGAGGCCGTTGCTTCATTCGAGCAGGCACTCGCAATCCAGCCGGACTATCACAAGGCGCTCTACAATTTGGGCATTGCCTGGGCCTGGCTGGGAGAAGACGGGAAGGCGGTGGACTGTCTTCAGCAGACGGCCGTGGCCAAGCACGACCATGGGAACCCTGTGATTGAAGGATTCGTCTACCGCTCACGCATCGTTCACGACAGCGAGCAAGTTCAGCATCTGTTCGATCGAGACCTGCTCAACCAGAAATACCGTCCTTATTTGCAGGCTCTCCACTTCCTAAAAGAACAGCTCAACCGTCTCCCCTCTGCCGACAATCGAATTCCCATTGTGTCCCAAGCCCTCGCCCCGGTCGCCGCCTCGTTCAATCGATTGCTCTATCGAGCACCGGCTCCTCGATTGCCACATGGTGCACTCCACTTGGAGCTCGACGTTGAGGCTATCGAATCTCGCTATCGAGCGACAAGGCCGGAGGTGACCTACATCGACAACCTCCTGAATCAAGAGGCGCTGGATAGGCTTCGTCGATTCTGTTGGGAGTCGACGATCTGGAAGAAGGATTACGAGAACGGCTACATCGGAGCCTTCTTAGGCGACGGTTTCGCCTCGCCCCTGCTGTTGCAGATTGCCGAAGAACTCCGACGGAAGTTTCCGCGCATTTTCAAACAGTATCGCTTGACGCAAGCGTGGGCCTTCAAGCATGACAGCACCAGGAAAGGCCTCAATATCCATGCCGATGCAGCCGCCGTGAACGTGAATTTTTGGATTACGCCGGACGACGCCAACCTGAATCCTGAAACCGGCGGACTCGTGGTTTACGATAAGGAGGCGCCCAAGGAATGGAATTTCAGGCAGTATAACAGCGCGCAGAATAAGCCCAAGATTCTGGCATGGCTCAAGGAGGTAGGAGCCCAAGCCGTCAAGATTCCGTATCGAGCGAATCGGGCAGTTGTGTTCAACTCCGACCTCTTCCACGAAACCGATGAGGTCTCGTTCAAGCACGAGTATCTCAGTCGGCGGATCAACATCACGCTCTTGTACGGATATCGGTTACTAGGATAGGCCTCTGATTCGACGCAGACAACAAAACGCTAGCTGGCTTGGCGGAGACGGTGAAAAGACAAGACGGATCTATTCCAGTTCAAGGCTCGCTGCAGGCAGACCTGACGTCGTCACGGTCTCCTTCACTGCGACCACAGTTTCCTAATGATGCGGATCTCCCACAAGACCGTATCACGCTCGACTTAATTCACAAGAGAAAACCTGGTCATGCAGAGCCTGAGGGTCACGGCTCCGGGTGGCCAGGAAACGATACGGGCTTGGCATGAGGGTCGGTCAGGAGGGCGGAGCGGTCAGGTCGACGAGGAGATGTTCTGTTCGTCTTGTTGCCGCTCGTACGGTTCCATCTCAATCTGCTTAACGGTATGTTGAAGGCGGGCCCATTCTTCGGGAACCATCGTCACAAACTCCAATCCAAATTGTTTCTCGCGGCTCCAGCGCACGACGGCCTGTTGAATATAGATAGGAGGCTCATGTTGCAAGGCGGTGATTCGGATTTCGAGAGACACCCCCGGCTGGACGTCGGTGGGACTCTCGATGCGGCAGCCGCGGATAGAGAGATCCACAAGATTGCCCTCGCCGCCGATTATAGTGATAGATGAAAAGGAACTGCGAAACTGAACGGGAAATCGGAGGTCCTTCCGTTGTTCCATCAGCGTCCTCGTGGATCGGTGTCTTCCTAGCCCTGTATTGTCCCGATTGGACGCATTTCCGCCACTGTTTTT
>JBKJWE010000415.1:0-5302 GCA_046717045.1 Nitrospiraceae bacterium
ATGAGCATTGGAATTGCGTGGAGCATCATCGCCGGCGCCACCGGCAACTATATCTACTACTGGCATTGCCGGGAACAGATCGCGGAGATCAAAAAGAAAGGCTGGAATGATCCGGTGGGACAAGACCAAGCCCTCAAAGAAGCCGGCGGCGTGCAACAATACGTGATCTATGTCGGCATCGCCTTCTATGTCCTCTTCATCATGACCATGATCAAGCTGCTTCAGGATGGGCCCTCTGAGGGCGAACGCTCACCGGGAAAACCGGCGAAGCCAGTCTCAGTGAGCAATATGTAGCGAACAGCCTATCTCGCTCGCTGCCAGTTGATCCACGCTTCAAACCACCCAACGTCTTGTTCGTACGCCGCGCCGCCTGAGTCGCCGGCTTCTTGTTTCTGTTCGAGCTGGGTATAGGTACGTGGCCAGTTTTTTTGCCACCAGGATTTGAGTTCGTCCGGCGAATAGGCCTGGCCGTTTGGATTAAGAATACCGGCGGCAGCACAAATGGGCGCGATGAGCGGCCAGTAGCGATCCTTGCCTAATCCTACGTTGCGGAAATGTTCGCGCAGGAGAAACACGACCCAGAGTTCGGCGCTGTGTTTCTTGTTGTGCTTGAAGGGCTGCGTTTGCCGCAACGGCACCGGATCGAACTGTTTTACAATGGACGTATAGTCCGGACCGCCGTAACTGCCGGCCACCTCGGCAATCCCTTCCAACATCTTGCTCAACTCAACCTCAGCCACAGGTGAGGCGCCAGGTTCCCGGTCCATCGAAACTTCGGCCAACGGGTTCGGCGTCGTCAGCAATTCGATGAGCGGTTTGAGTTCACGCAGTCGATGGACAGCTGCCTTGAGAATCTGCTCTGACTCCAGCCAATAGTCAGGATCGTTTTTGGTGAACCGCTCGCGACCCACTGGCGGCAGGACCGTCGGCACCCAGTAACGCATGAGGACGAACAGGATGTAGTCGAGCTGCCCGCCGATCTGCGTGATCCGCTCGAAGAGCTGCCCCGACCGCACCGCGCTGAAGAACCCTTGCACCCGTTCGAGCACGGCGAGTCGTGCGCCCAGACTGCACCACCAGGCCTCTAGGGCCTGCCAATCTGGGCTGACGGGGTTGGGCTCGGCGGCCATGGGTGATGGGCTCGCAGGGGAAAAATTTGGCGCATGGTACTGCCGGACCGTGATGAAAGCAACAACTTGACTTGAAGAGCCGATCCAGTATCTTAGGGCCTGGCACTGACTCTCCACCGGAGGAGGAACGGATGGCGCGCTTGATTCTGCTGCGGCATGGGGAATCACAATGGAACCTGGAGAACCGCTTTACCGGTTGGGTTGACGTACCCCTCTCCCCCCGGGGCATTCAGGAAGCGAAAAATGCGGGCGAGAAACTCCGTCCCTATACGTTCGATCGCGCATTTACCTCGGTGCTGATTCGCGCCAACGAAACGTTGCGTCTCGCGCTGGAAACTATCGGCCAGACGGCCATCCCGATCGAAAAAGACAAGGCGTTGAACGAACGGATGTACGGCGAGCTACAGGGATTGAACAAAGCCGAAACGGCGAAGAAGTACGGTGAAGAGCAGGTCAAGATCTGGCGACGGAGTTACGACGTCCGTCCGCCGGGAGGTGAAAGCCTGAAAGATACGGCAGAGCGCGTGTTGCCGTATTATGAGAGTTCGATCAAACCCTGCGTGCTGAAAGGCGAGACAATCTTGATCGCCGCCCACGGCAACAGTCTTCGCGCCCTGGTGATGCAGCTGGAACAGCTCTCGAAGGAACAGGTGCTGGAGTTGAATATTCCGACCGGCGCCCCACTGCTGTACGAATTGGATTCAAGCGGTAAGGTCACGAACCACCGGTACCTTTAGCCCGAATTACCCGGCATCATCCAACAGCTGCTCAAGCGACTTGTTCCCCCTACGTCCTAATGATACAGTCGCCACGATTACGATTATGGATTCGAACATCGACATAACAACGCGGTGGGTACGGGCCGCCGTGCTCGGAGGTCTCTTGGTCTGTACACTCCTCGCGATGGCGCCGGCGGTGCGCGCTGACGAGAATCGCTGGGGGTTTGGATCCGACTTGGGGCTCACGACGGGATCCGTCAATGGGACGGTCATGACGCTCGGATTCAACGCTGATTACTACATCGACCGGAATTTTTCGATCGGGCCCATGCTGCAGATCAGCCCGATGGGCGATCTCTTCCAAATTTATATGGCGGGCGTCGGCCGCTACCATTTTCGACTCAACAACGGCGTCAACCTGGTACCCTTCATGGGCTTCGGCTTGACGCATGCCGATCTTGACCGTGGGAACGGACCGGGCCGCATCGACCGGAACGATACGAGTTGGTTTATCCCCATCGGCATGTCAGTCGAATATCAAGTCGTCCACAACATTGCGCTCTCGTCCACCCTGCAAGTGAACCTGCACGATATCAATCTTGCGCCTTCGCTGCCCGATAAAGACCGGACAAGCGTGACGCTCCTGTTCGGCTTCCGTTTCGGTCCCTAGCGGGCTGCTGAAACAAATCACCAGCTTCGTTTTCGCGTCGCCCAGAGGCTCAACATATCCGACATCATACGCGTCCCCTCCTCGCTTGCTGGGACCTCGCTGCCAGTCTGTTTGAGCAGCTCGCGGGGATCGTTTCAGCCTGGCCTTGTGAATCTCCTATGTCCAGCTGCTATGCCGTGCATCCGATCGACAGGGCCTTCCGTAGGGAGTGAATAGATCGTTCACCCACCACAAGGAGGCTCACATGAATCGTTCAAGTCAATTGCTGTTGCTCGCTGCATTGCTCCTGGCGACCCCGGCATTCGCCGATATGGGCAAAGGAGCGACGCCGTTGAAGGTGATGGCAGGCTCGAAGGCCGAGAGTCATACCAATGCCGGCATCGAGCACTATGGCATGGGACATTGGGATGTGGCGAAGAAGCATTTCACCGAAGCGGAACAGGCCGACCCGAATTCGGTGGAGGCGCACTATAATCTCGCATTGGTGCTGGATAAGTCCGGCGACCATGGCGGCGCAAGTGCGCACTTCAAGCGGGCGCAGGAACTCGGAAAGAATAACGCGGAGATTCAGAACTCAGAGATTCTCAAGAAGCACGTGAAGATGTAAGGAGAGAGTTGCGCTGGCAGCTAGGCCACCTTGGCCGGTTGCCAGCGCAAACCGATCGCGATCAGTTCCTGTAAGAGATCTTTATAGGCATAGCCTGCTTTCTCGGCTGAGTCGGCAAAATCTTCGTCGTGCGCGATCTGCGGATTGGGGTTCGCCTCCAGTACATAGACGGTCCCCTCTCCATCCATCCGGACATCGATTCGGGCATAGCCTCTGAGGTCGAGCGCCCGATAGACCCGCTTCGCCAGGTGCTGAATCTCTTCGGCTTTGCCTTCCGGGAGATTCTTCGCTTCGCCGGATCTGATCCCGTATTTGTCCTGATACTTCCGGCTCCATTTCACTCGTTCGGTCGCAATGCGTCGTGCATCATCCGGCAATTTGTCCATGATGAGTTCCCACACGGGTAACGCGTGCAGGTGCCCATTCCCCATCAACCCGACGTAAAATTCACGGCCTTCAATGTACTGTTCGATCAAGGCCCCAGTCCCGACACTGTTGTGGATGAACGCGACGCGCTCCTTAAGTTTCTCATCGTCTTGGACGATGGAGGCTTGAGAAATCCCGAGCGAGGCTTCTTCCGTCACCGACTTGACGATTAGAGGGAAGGGGAGCCATTTTGGGCGCTTCACTCTCCGCCCGTTCGGCACCACAATAAAGTCCGGGAACGGAATGCGATGGAAGGAAAAAATCTTCTTGGAGAGAACCTTGTCGCGCGCCAGCATCAAGCCCCGCGGATTGCACCCGGTATAGGGCACACGGAGCAGTTCGAGGTACGATACGACATTTTGGTCGTAGACTGCGACGCCATCGAACTCTTCCAGTAAGTTGAAGGCGATGTGTGGCTTCCAGTCTTCCACCGCTTCGCGGATCACGCCTAGATCGCTCTTGACACCCAACGGTCGTACCTCGTGACCCAACTTGCGCAGGGTGGACACCACGTCGTACTCGGTCTTCCACTCGGCCTCTTCCGGCTTGTGCCCGTTCAGCGTCTCGGGCGGGACGAGATCCTTATGCATGAGGACGAGCACACGTAGCCGTTTCATACCGCCACCTTGTGCCGCCCGCTGCGAAGATAGGTCATGGTATGGACGGTCAGCAATATCGTGAAGTCCAGTTTGGCCTGCTCTTCCACGACGGGCAAACGCAAGCCGAGTTCACGGCAACGTTGAATCATATCTTCGAGCACTTGATCGATGGTGTATTGATACTCGCCCGTCCAGGCCGCCACTTTGCGGCGGACTTCTTTACGAAAGCGCTTGAGAAAGGTCGCCGCCGGCAGCTTGTCGGCATGCGCCGCGGCATCGGAAAAGAGGCGCTTCAAATCCGGGTCGTAGAATGAGGGGCGCTCGACGCCATAGTGGGCACGCTTGCGTTCATAGTGCTCGCGCAGGGTCTTTTTGAGAGTCGGCATCGGGTCAATTTCTTCGTGTGACTCCACTTTGGGCGTGACATTGGCCAACCCCTTCATGAGGCCGTCCATATATTGCAGCTTCTTCAACACCGGCCAATCCTTATAGCGATCCTCCCAGGCGGAATCCGGTGTCAACCACACGGCGAAGGTTTCGGCAAAATCTTCATCGGGGTGGCTTTGGGCGTACCAGACGTCGAGATGCCGTACGAAACTCCGGCTGTAGGGACGAGGCCGGTAATATTGGGGGTAGGGCTGCGAGGATTTTCCAAAGATCTGTTGTCGGCTGCGGACCCGACGAATGCGGTAGGCGTTTTCGATCGCATGGCCGGCCTCGTGGCGGAGAATCCGCATGCACCAGTCCGGCGTTCCGCCTTCGACTTCCAGCATCTGTGCAAGTTCGAGTTTGGCGAGTCGGGCATGGGCGAGATAGAACGGCACGGCAATGCCGGGGACGCCGTCCGGGGTGAACCATTCGTTCGAAATCCAGAAGTGGGGTCGGAACGTGAGCTGCTTCGCTGCAAGCTCGGTATACAGCTGTTCGATCTGTTTCGACAGAAATCCGTTCTGGAGGCCCACGCCAAGCCGGCACATCGGAAGATCCAACAGTTTCTCGTCAGGCCAGGAAACCCATTCCGGTTCGGCCGGCTGAAGGTCTGATGAAGTGAGGGACGGTGTACTTGATCGCTGCATGGTGAGAACGAGGTCTCCTGATCGCTGCAGGCTTTCAAGAAATATAGCGCGCATCGGATACTCACGCAACCCGAT
>JBKJWE010000416.1:0-4670 GCA_046717045.1 Nitrospiraceae bacterium
CTTCGGCGGTCCAGATTTTTCGTTCGTCGGTGTTGATGTGTTTGAGGATGGCGTGCAACGTCGTCGTCTTCCCCGAGCCGGTCGGGCCGACGCAGAGAAAGATGCCGTATGGTTTCTCGGCGACCGCTTTGATTGTCTGTAGCGTAGCGGGTGAAAACTCCATCGCGTCCAGCGACATCGATTCTTTTGCCGTGAGGAGACGGAGGACGACATCTTCATCCTGCCCCGCTGTCGGCAAGGTCGCCACGCGCAACTCAATTTCTCTGTCCTTCAGAAGCTTGTACCGAATCTTTCCATCCTGCGGCTTCCGTCGTTCGGCAATATCAAGATTCGCCATGATCTTGATCCGCGACACAATCGCGCGACGATTGGCAGCAGGAATTTTCATGAAGGTGGAGCAGCTCCCGTCGATGCGCAGACGGACGGCCACATCTTTACGATTCGCATAGGGTTCGATGTGAATGTCCGAGGCGCCGAGTCGATCCGCTTCGGCAATGACATGATTGGGGAGCCTCACAATGGCCGAATCGTTTTCGTCAATCACATTGGGAGCTTGATCGGCCTGCTGTTCCCGATGGATTTCCTGAACCAGTTCTCCGAGGATAGCTCCGATCGATCCACCGACAGCCTGACCCGTTGCCAGGAGGAGAAATTGCTCGATATCCCGTCTCAGGCCGACGGCATACCGGATACTCATCCCTGGAAATGTTCTCCTGACATCCCATCCCTTCTCAAGATCGTGTGGATCGTTCGTCAGCACATCGACCAGCGAGCCGTGTCGCGCGATGGGTATCCAGGCATGCACTCGGAGATAGTCGGGGTTGAGCGTTCTCAAGAGCTCAGGATTCACCGCCGTCCGTTCATCGAACGGCAGGTACGGACATTGGTAAAAATCGCTCAGGGCTGAACCAAGCGCTTCCTTTGGGACTTGATAACGGTCCAGCAGCAGCACTTCGAGATCAATGAGGCCGTCTTGAGACGCGTCGACTGCTTCTGTCATGTCGGCGAGACTGATGACCCCTCGATAGACTAGCGAGTCGAGTACGTTCTGCTCGATTTTATACCGAGGCGAAGACAATCGTCTGGTGCCCTTTGCCCCGGTTCCTACGGGCAAGACATCCGTCTCAACAGCCATGGCGAGGTCCCTTCCTGAGCACAGGCTCAATATTTTGCCAGCCAGCTACCTGGCGCTCGGTAGACAACCGGAACTCCGCGAAACAGCCCCTGCGCAAGGTCGGCGTTGTACCACACTTCCGCCACCGTGCCTGGGCCAGCTCCTGTGACGGTATCTCCTGTCATCAGCGCTCCATACATATGGAGGGATCGCTCAATGCTGATGCGACCGGCCGCGATCAGGAGACCGTTGAGATGGACGCCGGACAGCTGCACCGGCACTCGCGTGCCCAGCGACTGGCCCCCAGGCTGCGGCGGACTCAGCACCGGAACTGACTTCCCGGCCGCACGAGGCTTCAAGACAACATGACCCTGCACAACCAAAAGGCTTTCGACATAGTCCGTGTCCAGCACCAACGTCCCCATGTTGTCTGTCCGCGGCGCTTCACCATCGACCGTATCGATGAACACCAATCCGCGGTGGTCGCCGACGGTCTGAGACTCCAGGGCCTCAGCTGCGGTGATCCCTTGATCAGATTCCACTGACCCCAGAGGATGGAGTCGCCCGATACGATCCAGCCGATAGTAGGTTCCCCACCGAACCGCCATTTTTTTGATGGAGTCATAGTCCCAACGATCAAGCCGCACTCCTGGAACTGGTTGCTGATGAACATGAGCATTCTCAGGCAACGGAGGATTCACTCCTTGACCTGGTGGCGGCGAGGTCACCGTAACCGCCCCGCCAATCCAATACTCGGCCCATCGATCCTGCGCGTGCAACATCTGGTCGTACGTTTGGCCTGTAACAGATGCCGAGGTATTCTGCGCGACCAGATCGTCCACTCGTTTCACAACGAGATCGCCCAGCACTCGGTGATCGCCCCAATGGACGAGCACAGGAGATTCACCGCCTGGTTGCAGACTTCCCAGCGCTTGGCCAACCTGAACGGCGGCTCGAACAGGCGGGATCGATACGGTACCGAGTTGCAGTTGTACCGTTCGTGCGACAGCTCGCCGATCGGCGGTCGACGCCGTCACCTCAAGCGTTCCCAACAGCCCTGGCTGGAGAGGTCCGTAGAGTTTCACGCTCAGGATACGACCCAGACTCCGCAATGAACCGATCGAGCGGTTAGCTGTGTGGTTCAGCACCTGATCATCAGCCGGGCGGGACGCATCGAGCAGCAGATCGGGACGATCCGACGTCCCTGTAAACTGCGAGCGTCCAGCAGCGTCGAAGAACGAGGGCCCACCGGCAAGGTCGCCTTGGCGCTTGGTGAGTAGTCCAGCAACCGCCGGCGTCGTAGCGGCAGGATCGTGAAACCAACTCATCACGAGATCAACCGACGCATCGGCCAACTGTTGCGCGACATTGTTTTCTTTCATTGCCCTGACACCCAGCGCATCCTGACCGGTCACGAATAGCGCGGTCAGGCCTGCCATCGTGAGCAAAACGACTAGCATCAATGCCGCCAGCAAGACATAGCCTTCTTGCTGCCGTATCGAACCGCTCGAGTCAGATCGCATCGTCATGTTGGTTCTCCTCTATCTTCGCCTCTATCGCTAGGATCGTAGACTGATGACTCGCACCGCTCGGATCGACTGATGAGGTATAGCCACCTCGACCACGACCCGTTTGATCCGCTCACGCATTGTCGTGGATCGTCCTTCTTCGTCCCAATAAGTGAACCGCGCATCCTGAATGTCTTCAACCAGCACACTCGCACCTCCGTCGACCTGTCGAAGTAATCGCAGCACCGCCCGGTCGTCGCGGCGGCTGTAGTATCGGACACGATTCCGCAACGAAACATAGGCTCCAGCGGGAATAAGCCGTGTGAGCGGTTGCGCCACTGTGAGGAGGCTCCGTTGTCCATCGCGAGCCAATGTCATCATCTCGCAGAACTCGCCCCAACAGGCGACAATGGTTTTTTGTCGATCCCACTCGCGACCATCCTCGACCGACAACCTGGTCTCGCCGATGGCGGCAGACGCCGCCACGGTCGTCGATAACCCACGCAGATTGGCTGAAAATTCTACGGAATCCCCCGCTGCCGTAGTAATGGAACCGACTCCTCCCAGTCGCAGTTCTTGCTCGAGCAGTTCCAAACCCAAACGAAGATCCTGTTGCTGTGCCACCGCTCGTTGCTGCGTGACAAACCGCTGCTGGAATGATGAGAGCGTCTGCAGCGTGGCCCCGAACAACACGAGTCCGGCTGCCATTGCGATCAGCAGTTCTGTCATGCTCGTGCCGGAGTCGGCCGTAATCCGGACGTGCCCCCGCCCCTCTGAACCTGTCTTACGCACGGTTAGTGACTCCCGACGAACACGGGGTTTGCTCTGAGCGTTCCAATCCGGACTTCGCGTGGGCCTCCGCTCGTAACGTACGTCGCGCGAGCCTCCAGCCCCACATAGCCCGCCGTCGCGAGCGACCCCGGCCGACTCGGCGCAACGGTCCATATCACATGCACGCCGTCATGATCCCAACTGCCGGTATAGATCGCATCGCCGGCCTGCGCATCACCCCCTTGTCCATCGTCCCGCATGACCAGATCGGGCACGCCATCGTCGTCCAGGTCATCGATCAACAATCGATCCCATCGAGCCGATCGCTTGGCCTCGATCCGGGACTCCGCCATGGCGAGCGCACGAGTCGCCAGCTGACTCGCGCGCAGGCCGCGTTCTGCCGCCTGATACGAACCCATCGCGCCCATTAATCCCATCAGGAGTAGCGTCATTGCCACCAACACTTCAGCAAACGTCGCGCCGTGCTGTGCGAAGATCAGGTGCGTGTCCCTCATGAAATGGAAACCCTTCCAGTCAGACTCACCGTCAGAATGGTTTCTCGGCCGTCTCGATCTCGCAGTCGAATCGTCGTGGCCGTCGCCGATCGACCGCTTGGATGGAACCACAACTCCGGACCAGCGCTCGGTTCATCCAGGACCACCCCGGTGTCGCCGTACCGATAGACACGCAACACAGCCTCTCCGTCTACGCGTTGGAGGGTTAGCGTCCGTTGCTCTCGATCGAACAAGACGCGAACACGTTCCCTTCTGGCCATCGCCAACTGTCTCGCCGATCGCAGTTCCGAGGCAATTTCTGCCGTCACGCTCCGTGCCTGAACCCTGGCCAGCATCGTTCGATAGCTCGGTACAGCCAGCGCCGCCATAATGCCAATGATCGTCAGGACGACGAACAACTCCGGCAAACTGGTACCATGATCTCGGACTCGGTGCTGCTTCCGCATGAAAAAACCCATCGACGGTGCGTCGCAGAAAGATGCAGACAACTTCCAAAACCCGTGCCGCCGCCGACCACCTCAGTGCATCGTTCTCCGCTCACAAGGGCTTCGAACGACAAGCGCATGAAACTGCTCACCGTTCACTGTGGACAGTGGAGATGCGCCTCAGGGATCGTGGAGATCTCTGTCGATTGCCAGATGCGACATTCAGATACAGCACGTCGCCCGAAGAGATACAGGGAAGCGAGTGAAGGGGAAAAAAGGGGGAAATAGGAGTATTTCGTGGAATCGGTGACGCGATCAGTAGCCGGGGCTGAGGAGA
>JBKJWE010000417.1:0-3040 GCA_046717045.1 Nitrospiraceae bacterium
CCGTTTCAGCTCCTCGACCGCTTGCCGGTCCAACGCTTCATCGCGGATGCGTTGGACGAGATGGGTCGACGGCGCATTCGGGCGCAACAGGATAGGGTTCTTGCGTCCTGGGAGGAAGATTCGTTCCTCTTTATCGCCTTTGGGTTTGGCGAGGCCGATGATGGCCAGATCCGGTTGGCCGGCTTGTCTCAGCCCCTCCATCGCGGCGGCTAATTGACCCAGCCCCCCGTCAATGAGCACGAGATCAGGTCGGGCAAGGTCCTCGGTCTCACGGTATCGACGCAGCACGACTTCCTGGATGCTCGCGAAGTCATTGGATCCGATCACGGTCTGGATTTTGAAGCGCCGGTAGTCTGCCTTCTTCATCTCGCCGGATTCCCACACGACCATCGACGCCACCGATTGATTTCCCATCGTATTAGAAATGTCGAAGCCCTCAATGCGGCGCGGCAGCGTCTCGAGTCGCAAGAGCCGTTTCAGTTCCTCGACGGCTTGCCGGTCCAACGCTTCATCGCGGAGGTGGTCGGCCGCGGCGGAAGCGGCATTCTCTTCTGCGAGCCGCAGCAATTGGTGTTTTGCGCCGCGCTCGGGGGCGACGATGCGGACCGTCTCGCCGCGCTTTCCTGAGAGCCACTCTTGGATGACCGGCGCATCGTCGAGATCGACGGGGACCAGCAGCTCCCTCGGCGGTTGCCCGTCTTTGTTGTAGAACTGCTCGATTGCGGATCGCACGAGTTCTTCGTCGCCGGCGTCGGCAGCCTGGGGCCAGAAGAAATCCTTCCGGCCGATCAGCAGACCGCCGCGCACAAAGAGAATCTGCAGATCCACCGCCAGGCCCTGCCGCGCCAATCCGATCACGTCTTGATCGACCGTGGCGGTTTGGGTAATGCGCTGTTTCTCAAGCGTGCGTTCGATCTTGAAGAGCCGATCGCGCAAGCGTGCCGCTTCCTCGAAGTGCTCTCGCTCCGCCGCCGTCACCATCTGCGCCCGCAAGCCGTCGAGTAATTCGCGATCGCGCCCTTCCAGAAACTGGCGGACCTGTTCGACGATCTTATGGTAGTCCTCTTTGGATTGGTTGCCCGTGCAGGGCGCCATGCAGCGTTTGATTTCAAATTCGATACAGGCCCGCTCCGCCTTGCCGTCGATGTCGATCGTGCAGGTCGCAAGGGGGAAGACCTTCTTGATGATTTTCAACGTTTCGCGCAACGCGCCGACCGGCGTATAGGGGCCGTAATAGAGCGCGCCGTCTTTCTGAACGCGGCGGACAATCGAAAGACGAGGGAAATTCTCTTTTACCGGCAGGCGTAAGTAGGGGTACTGTTTGTCGTCGCGCAAGACGACGTTGAAACGAGGGCGGTGCCGTTTGATCAGATTGCTTTCGAGAATCAGCGCTTCCAGCTCTGAGCGAGTCACGATCGTTTCCAAGTCGGCCACATGGCTGACGAGGAGCGCGGTTTTCGGAGTGGAGTCGGCGGCTTTCGCGAAATAGGACCGGACGCGATCTGCAAGCGACGCCGCTTTACCGATATAGAGGATCTCGCCGGCTGTATCTTTAAAGAGGTACACGCCCGGCTGGCCAGAGAGGTGAGAGAGTTTGGAGTGAAGATCAACAGTCATGGGTCAATCGCAGAGGTCAATAGTCATAAGTCAAGGGTCGATAGCTATTCGCCCGACCAAGATGTCTTTGCAGTTATCATATCAATGACTGATGGCCAGTGACTATTGACTATCTTGCTTGCGCTTGCGTGTGCCGATGCTGCGAAAATACCCGTTGAGCAGGCGGATTTGAGAAGCCAATTATAGCGTTCTTGCTGCGGAAGTGTGTCGGCCATCGGATAGCGGCGATTTCGAATGGCTCCACCGGCTCTCCAGACCTCCAAATCTTGAACTGCCCGAACCGTTTTTACGCTGACCCGTTCCTCCATTGCCTATCGACCAATGACCATTGACGTTGTCACTTCAGCTCCCGCACAAACGACGAGCTTAAAGCTCCCCGGGCTACCTCGGCGACTGGGCCTGTCATGGTGAGCCCGAAGTCCGAGGCCACTTCGATGTTGAGTGTTCCGCCCGGCATCTTGACAGTCACAGGGCTCTTGACCAAGCCGAGACGTACGGCGGCGCTCGCCGCGGCGCAGGAAGATGATCCTGAGGCCTGGGTCTCCCCGGCCCCTCGTTCCCAGATCAGGATAAAGATTTCGTGGGGTCCGGTCGGCACGGCCAGTTGCACGTTTATACGCCTGGGGAACAGCGCATGGTTTTCCAAGGCCGGGCCGAGGGCCAACAGATCCTCTCGCGACCAGGATTCGCCGGCTTGTTTGAAGACGACACAGTGAGGATTGCCGACGCTGACACCCGTAAACGTGACAGTTCGACCGGCCGCCTCGATCGGATGGCTGATCAGTTCACGCACACCAAGCGTGCAGGGGAGTGCGCCCGGCTTGAACGTGGCCTGCCCCATTTCGACGGTCACCGCGCTTGCGTCGCCATGCCGATCGATATGCAACTCGATCGTCACCAATCCTCCTTTGGTCTCGACCGTAAAATGTTTTTTCTTCGTCTTGCCGGTGGCATGGAGATATCGTGCAAAAATCCGCAGGCCATTGCCTGACTTTTCTGCCTCGCTGCCGTCCGGGTTGAAGATCCGTAGACCGAAGTCGGCGTTTTTGGAAGGCACAAGCGCTAGAATCCCGTCGCTGCCGAGGCCCCAATTGCGATTGCAGATGCGCTCGATGTTCTTCGGCGTGAGCTTCCAGGTCAACTCCTTGAGCTCCATCACGACGTAGTCGTTCCCTAATCCATGTCCACGGAAAAACCCGTTCTTCATTCTTGAAACCTCCGAATTCGTCAATCGTCAATGGTCAACCGTCAATCGAGAGAGAAGGTACTTCGGGGCGTGACGAGTCGTCAACGGGGAGGAGAGGATAATTTCATTAACTGCCGCTTCTTCTCTACGAATGACGTTTGACGAATGACGGTTCCTGGGCTACACGATCTTCACGCCGGGTGGCCGCTCGATCAACTCGACTTCGTAGCCGTCCGG
>JBKJWE010000418.1:0-7948 GCA_046717045.1 Nitrospiraceae bacterium
AGGTGAAGGTGATCGCGGTGGAACCGGCCGGATCGCCCGTGTTGTCGGGCGGCGAGCCGGGTCCGCACAAGATTCAGGGCATCGGCGCAGGATTTATTCCGAACGTGCTCAATCGAAAGATTATCGACCGGGTGATGACCGTCACGGATGACGAGGCCTATCAGACGGCGAAGCAGTTGTCGAAAAAAGAAGGGCTCCTGGTCGGAATCTCCGCGGGAGCTAACGTCTTCGCCGCGCAGAAAGTCGCGGACGAATTGGGGCCGGGCAAGAACGTTGTGACGATTCTGTGCGACACTGGCGAGCGGTATATCAGTATAGAGAAGTATTTTAATATATAGGCGCAAGGCGCCGCACCTCTAGCCACTAGCCTGGATACAGACATGGAATTTACCGAAGAGCAAATCAATCGCTACAGCCGACACATTCTTCTCCCAGAAGTCGGCGGCAAGGGTCAGAAGAAGATTGCGAAGGCCAAGATCCTCCTGGTCGGCGCAGGCGGCCTCGGCTCGCCCGCTGCGCTCTATTTGGCGGCAGCGGGTGTCGGCTCGATCGGCCTGATCGACAGCGACGTGGTAGATCTGACGAATCTCCAACGCCAGATCCTTCACCATACCTCGGACATCGGCCGTCCCAAGGTGGTCTCGGGGAAAGAAAAGATCCAGGCGTTGAATCCCGATGTGCACGTGTCGATGTACGAAGAGCGCTTGACGGCGGGCAATGCGCTCAAGATTTTCAGCGAGTACGACGTCGTGATCGACGGCGTGGACAACTTTACCGCCAAATTCTTGATCAACGATGCCTGCTTTTTCGCCGACAAGCCGTTGGTACACGGGGGCATTCTGCGATTCGACGGCCGCGTGACAACGATTATTCCCAAGAAGTCCGCTTGCTATCGCTGCGTGTTCAAGACCCCACCGCCGCCGGGCCTGGTCGCATCCTGTCAAGAAGCGGGAGTCATCGGCGTGTTAGCAGGCATTATCGGAACGATTCAAGCCACGGAGGCGCTGAAGCTCGTGTTGGGCATCGGCCAGCCGCTCACGAACCGCATGCTCGACTTCGATGCGCGCAAGACGCTGTTCAGAGAAATCAAAGTCCGCCGCAATCCCAATTGTGCGCTCTGCGGCGAGCACCCGACGATTACTGAGTTGTTCGACGATGGAGATCCGTATGCCGGCTGTGCGGTCCATCCTTAATCACAGCTTTTCCAAGGTGGTGTCACAATGGCAAAGATGAAAGCGCTGGTCTGCCGCGAGTGCGGGAAGGAATACCCCACCAAAGCTATCCATGTCTGTGAGATGTGCTTCGGGCCCCTCGAGGTGAAGTACAACTACGAGGAGATCAAGAGAAACATTTCGCGCAAGAAGATTGAGGACGGTCCGCACAGTATATGGCGCTATATCGACCTGCTGCCGGTGGAAGGCACCAACGTAGTCGGTGCCCATGCCGGCTTCACGCCCATGGTGCGTGCCAAGAACCTCGGCGCCTATCTCGGCCTTGACGAGCTCTATATCAAGAACGACACGGTCAACCACCCGACATTGTCGTTCAAAGACCGCGTGGTCGCCGTCGCGCTGACGCGCGCGCGTGAGCTGGGTTTCGAAACCGTCGCCTGTGCATCGACGGGCAATCTCGCGAACTCCGTGGCGGCCCATGCCGCCGCCGCTCAACTGCATTGCTATGTCTTCATTCCGGGCGATCTCGAGGCCGCCAAGGTGCTCGGCAACTTGATCTACAAGCCGCACGTCATCGAAGTGGAAGGCAATTACGACGACGTCAACCGGCTTTGCAGCGAAATCGCCGGCGAGCATGGATGGGGCTTCGTCAACATCAACGTTCGGCCCTATTATGCGGAGGGATCGAAGACCCTCGCGTTCGAAACGATCGAGCAACTCGGCTGGCGCACGCCGGACCAAGTGGTCATCCCCATGGCGTCCGGGTCGTTGCTGACGAAGATTTGGAAGGGCCTGAACGAAATGTATGCGCTGGGCCTGATCGACAACGTCCGCACCAAACTCAATGGAGCGCAGGCCGAAGGATGCTCGCCGATTTCCACGGCCTTCAAGGCCGGGCGCGATTTCTTCAAGCCCGTGAAACCGAAGACCATCGCCAAGTCCTTGGCGATCGGCAATCCCGCCGACGGCTACTACGCCCTCAAAGCCACTGCCGAGAGTAAAGGCGCCATGGAAATGGTGTCCGACGAGGAAGTGGTCGAAGGGATTAAACTTCTGGCCCAGACGGAAGGCATCTTCGCGGAAACGGCCGGCGGCGTGACGATCGGCGTGCTGAAGAATCTGGTGAAGCAGGGCACGATCAAGAAGCACGAGGTCACGGTCGCCTATATCACCGGCAACGGCTTGAAAACCCAAGAAGCCGTGGTCGATGCCGTGGGCCGGCCGGTTCGTATTCAGCCAAGTCTGGTGAGCTTCGAGAAAACATTCAAAATGGGGAAAAACGGTGGTGGTGACGCATGATTAAAGTTCGCATTCCGACTCCGCTTCGCCCGCTGACGAAGGGTCAAGGGGAAGTCGAAGCCAACGCCAACAGCATTCTCGAAATGATCGAGACGCTCAACAGCGCGCATCCCGGCATCAAAGATCGTCTCTGCGACAACACCGGTGAATTGCGCCGCTTCGTCAACATCTATGTCAACGAAGAAGACATCCGCTTCCTCAAAGGGAAAGAGACCTCCCTGAAGGATGGCGACGAAGTCTCCATCATCCCGGCGATTGCAGGAGGTTGACCATGTCGCACTTGCGTTTTCACGTTCGCTTTCCGGAAGACAAGGTCAAGGAGCCGATCATCTACCAGATCGGCCGGGAATATAACATCGTCACGAACGTCCGCCGCGCAGACGTCCGTGAAACGACCGGGTGGGTCGACGTCGAATTGTCGGGGGAGACCGCTGAAATAGAACGCGCCCTCGACGGCCTTCGCAAAAAAGGCTGCGTCGTGGACCCCATCGAATTGAACGTGGTGGAATAGAGGCGACGATGGAATTGACCGAGCAACAGATTCAGCGCTACAGCCGTCACATTATCCTGCAGGATGTGGGCGGCAAAGGTCAGATGAAACTGGCCAAAGCTAAAGTGCTCTTGATAGGCGCCGGCGGACTGGGCTCTCCTGCTGCCTTGTATTTAGCTGCGGCTGGTATCGGCACGATCGGATTGGTCGATGGCGACGTGGTCGACCTGTCGAACTTGCAACGGCAGATCTTGCACTCGACCGCCACGGTGGGCCAGCCGAAAGTCGAATCCGGACGGAAAACGCTCGCGGCCATCAACCCCGATATCACGATCAACGCGCATCATATGAACGTCGACGCCGACAACATCATGGGTCTCGTGTCTGGCTATGATATCGTGCTGGATGGGTCGGATAATTTTACGACGCGCTTTCTGGTGAACGATGCCTGCTTCTTCGCAAAGAAAACCCTCATTTCAGCCAGCATGTTTCGGTTCGAGGGCCAGCTCACGACGATTAAGCCGCACGCGGGGTACCCCTGTTACCGATGCTTGTACCCTGAGCCCCCACCAGCCGGCTTGGTTCCGAACTGTCAAGAAGCCGGCGTGCTCGGCGTGTTGGCCGGCACCATGGGCGTTCTACAAGCCTCCGAAGCCATTAAAGAGATCCTTGGTATCGGCGAAACCATCGCTGATCGCCTCTTGATTTACGATGCGCTCGAGATGAAGTTCAGAAAGGTCGGACGGCCCAAGGACCCCAACTGCCGACTCTGCGGTCCCAAGCCGACGATCACCGATCTCAGCAGTGACTACACGGTCACCTGCACCATCTAGCAGGATGCTGAAAACGCCTGCCAGCTTCGTTCTCACATCCTTCGGACCCTCAACGTACCCCAGAGGGTGCGCCTCGGCCCCTCACTCGCTACGGCCTTGCTGGCCAATCGTTTTGAGCATCCTGCCTAACCCCGGAATCAGCTAACGTGTCGGACCTCATCATTCCTCAACCAATCATAGACGACATGATCGCACATGCGCGTGAACTCGATCCCAATGAATGTTGCGGACTCCTAGCCGGAGCGAACCGTGTCGTCACTCACATGTATCGGATCAAGAATATCGTGGCACTGGAAGGCGCGGAGAAACTCACGTCGTTCGACGGGGCCAAGGCGGCTCACTTGGAACGTCTCTCACCGGCTGAACGAGCCGAGATCGCCTTTGTAATGGATATGCAGGATTTCTCGGCGGCAAAAAAAGATATGCGCAATAAGGGGCTCGACCTACAAGTGATCTACCACTCCCATCCGCACGATCCAGCGCGGCCTTCGGTCACAGATATCAAGATCGCCTCCGACTACGAAGAGATCTGGCCAAAAATTAACCTGCCGATTCCCGCCTACCTTCTCATCTCGCTGATGAATAAGAGCCAGCCTGACGTGCGCACCTATTGGATCAAACACGGCACCGTCACGCCTGCTGTCGTCTCGTCCCTCTGATTTCAACCGGCGCCCCGTCCTCATTTTCCCCATTCCCTTCGTTCCCCGGCAATGCGATAATATCGTATCGATTCATTTTGGCCGAGGAGTCAGTCCCATGACCCACACTCGTTTCGTACTCATAGTCGCGAGTTTTGTGGCTATCCTCTTGTTGAGTTCGATCCAGCCGGCATTAGCCGAGGACAAGAGCTTCTACAGCCCGGTCATCAACATCGACAAGGAGGCCCACCGCGTTCTGATTTCCACTCTCGGCGCGGTGTTTTGGGTCGAGGTGCCGGAGGTCGCCCACGCGCATGTGGAGAAGTTACCGCTTTCAGGTCTGGTGGATTTTGTCGTGGAGATGAGAGGAAATGGACAACCCCCTCTGATTAAAACCTGGAAGGTGAAATCGGGGGAATCGGCTTGTATGCACTTTGACGGGAAAGTCTGCAAGTAACGGAGAGCGAACGCCGGCTATTCGGAACTGCCCAACATGTCGTCAATAAGGGGACGATTGATATCGGTGCAACCCAGACAAATGGTATCGAACAGTAGTTCGTGGTTTGAGATAAAATTTCTGGCATCGGGCAGCTTATCGGCGAACACCTGATCGTAGCAGCTATCGCAGAGCATCATCAGCCCTCGCGAGACCGACACTGTTTTACGCCCGATACTTCCCGCCATCGTCGTTACACTGATCCTTTTTGTCTCGCCAGCCAAAAGTCTTCTGCTTCGAGATCGATCCCGCAGGTTGAGCATTCGTAGGCGTTGTTTCCGGCTGGAAGCTGGATTTCTGTCCGGTCAATCCGCCCGCGGCACACGTGGTAAAACCGCCCGCGCGCGTCCTCATTATCCAATGGATCGGTTTCGTAGATCAGGACCATCGTTTCAGCGCTCCCTTGTCATTCGAGTCAGTATACCGACTCCGATGGCGCAGAGGCAATGCCGCGACGACATCACTTACACTTGAAATTGCGCCTCATAGAGTCCCGCATAAACCCCGCCTCGCGTCATTAAGACCTCATGCGTGCCGTCTTCGACAATACGCCCACGTTCCACCACGATGATACGATCCACATGGTGAATGGTCGACAACCGGTGGGCAATGATGATGGTCGTCCGCCCCTTGGTCAGTTCGTCCAAGGCCTCCCGGATTTTGACTTCCGTTTCGGTATCGATATTGGAGGTGGCTTCATCAAACATCACGATCGGAGGGTCTTTCAGCAGGACCCGGGCAATCGAGATCCGTTGCCGCTGCCCCACCGATAATTTGACGCCCCGCTCGCCAATCCAGGTGTCGTATCCTTCAGGAAGGGCCGCGATAAATTCATGCGCGCGGGCCGCTTTCGCTGCGGCCTCGATCGCGTCTTGCCCAGCCGACAGGTCGCCGTAGAGAATATTCTCCCGCACCGTCCCGTTGAACAAGAACGGCTCCTGTTGAACCAGCCCGATCTGATTGCGCAGAAACGCCAACGGCATGTCGCGAATGTCATATCCGTCGATCGTGATCGCCCCCTGCGTCACGTCGTAGAATCGCAGCAACAGTTTAAGGGTCGTGCTTTTACCCGCCCCGCTGGGGCCTACCAGTGCCACACTCTCACCCGCCCTGACGATGACGGTCACGTCTTTGAGAATGGGCGCGTCGGGACGATAATGAAACCCCACGTGGTGACAGGCGATCTCGCCCGTCAGGCGCGACACAGGTGCGCGCACGCCGGAAGGATCTGTGACATCGGGAACGATGTCGAGAATTTCAAACACCCGTTCACTCGCCGCCAATGCATGCTGGAGCATATGATTAACGGAGTGGATTTGATTGATCGGCACATAGAATAGCGCAAGGTACGAGACGAACATGACGAGTTCACCGACCGAGAGATGCTTCTGCAGCACTTCCTGTGTCCCGAACCATAGGACTAACGCGCCACCCAAACTGCCGATCAGCATCATACCCGGCGAATAGTACGACCAGAGATACATCGCTTTGAGTGTTTCCTGCCGGCAGCGGTCGCTTTTTCGCCCAAACCGATCCTGTTCATAGGGCTGGCGATTGAATCCCATGGTCTCCCGAATACCCGCCAGCGCATCTTGCAACAGCGCGTTCAATTCGGCTGCCCCTTTTCGAATCTGTCGATAATGTCCATGGACACGCTTGGTGAACGCCAGCGCCCCAATCACTAACAAGGGAATAGGAAGCAGGGCCAACAGAGCCAACCTCCAGTTGAGCCAAAACAGCACACCCATGATGCCCGCCAGGGTGAGCCCCGCCGTGACGATTTCCTCCAGCCCATCGACGAAGATCCGTTGCATGTGCTCCGTGTCGTTCAAGACCCGTGACATCACTTCGCCGGTGGGCCGATTTTCAAAGAAGCTGATGGAGAGTCGCTGCAACGCGCCGAAGACCTGCACGTGGAGATCGTGCACGACTTGCTGCTCCAAACCGTTGTTCATCCTGATTCTCATCGAGGCGGACAGATTGCGGAACAGATAGGCGGCTCCCAGGGCAAGAAACACCCAGCCCAAGAATTCCGTCCGGCCGGCCTGAATCACATCGTCGATGAGCACTTTGACGAGCCAGGGAGGAATCAATTCGAACGCAGTCGTCAGACCGGCGGAAAGAAACGTCCCGAATACCAGCAGGCGGTAGGGACGAAGATATTGAAGCACTCGCAGCAGCGTTTTCACAGGAAGAGGCTGAATCCAGGGATGTTAGATAACCGCGGCAGGTTCTTTTTTCCAATACCGATCGAACTCGGTCAGTTGTGTCAACGTCGAGAGGTCGGTCATACGGTCCAAAAATAACTTCCCGATCAAATGATCCATTTCATGTTGAATGCAGACGGCATAGAGTCCGGTCGCTTCAAAATCCAACGACTTCCCCTCTCGATCCACCGCGGTGACCCTGATCGACGAGGGACGCGTCACTTTTCCCCTGAGGCCATCGACGCTAAGGCAACCTTCCCAATTCCCCACCTGCTCCGGGCCGTAATAGACGATCGAGGGATTGATGAGGACCGTCGTCGGAAAGCCGCCCTCGCCTTCGCATTCCATGACCACCAGCTGAATCGACCGTGAAACCTGGGGCGCCGCTAAACCGATTCCCGGTTCGTCCCGCATCGTCTCGAGCATGTCGTCGATCAACTGCTGAACGTCTTTGCTACGAATCTCCCGCGGGCCGAGTGGGGCAGCCTGCTGTCGCAGGATCGGATTACCTAGCTTTGCGATCGGAAGCACCGCCATCGAGAAGCCCTCGTACGATTCCCTCGTTCACTCCGCTAGAAGAAAGCTCAATGAACATTAGCACAGCGTTTTTCCGAGCCGCAAGGCACCCACCGTCTCTATGAACGTCCCTTCGCCGGTTTCCTGGGATCGGGCATTTCGAAGCCATCCTTCTGCCCGTTCCACCAGTCGTGCCATTCAGCTGTCCACTCTTGCCGGTCCTGCTTGCTCGACGTATCCCAGTCGTGAAATTCTGTTTCGTGTCGTGTCAGAATCCAGAGTGATTGAACCGCCGAC
>JBKJWE010000419.1:0-3453 GCA_046717045.1 Nitrospiraceae bacterium
GAGTCGGAGGTGGGAATGTCGGGACGAGAATAGTCGGGCCCCATAGCACAAGCGACCAGAAGCATCGAACAGACTGCCAGAATCAGGCTGCGCATGTCACTCTCCTCCTTCTCTCCCTAACAAAACCGAGGTTGGGCTAGGACGGGGAGCCGTTTGACCGACACGAAATCGACTCAGTTTTCGAACCAGCACAAAAAAGAGCGGCACGAAGAAAATGGCTAAAAAAGTGGCCGCCAGCATGCCGCCGAACACGCCAGTGCCGATGGAATTGCGACTAGCCGCGCCGGCCCCGGTCGCGATGACCAGCGGCAGGACGCCGAGAATAAACGCCATCGATGTCATAATGATCGGCCGGAAGCGGAGCCTGGCGGCTTCAATCGCCGAATCGAACAGAGACTGTCCCGCTTCATACCGCTTGTTGGCGAACTCGACGATCAAGATCGCGTTCTTGGCCGACAGCCCGATCAACGTGACCAATCCGATCTGGAAGTAGATGTCGTTGGACATTCCTCGAGCCCACACGGCGGACAAGGCGCCGAATATACCGAACGGCACCGCCATAATGACGGCGAAGGGAACCACCCAACTTTCATACTGGGCGGCCAGCACGAGAAACACCATCAACAAGCCGAAGGCGAAGGCAAGCACCGATTGTTGTCCGACCATACGTTCCTGGTAAGAGATCCCGCTCCAGTCAATCCCATAACCCTGCGGAACCAACACCTCTCGCGCCACTTGATCCAGCGCATCGAGGACCTGCCCGGAACTGTACCCCGGCGCCGCGGCGCCTAACTCAAGCGCCGTGTTGTATACATTAAAGTGCGTCACGGGGTCGGGTCCGCTAGTGAACTCTGTCGTCACCACCGTCTCGAGCGGGATCATGGTCTGGGCCTGCCCGCTCAAGGCGCGAACGTAAATTTTCGAAATATCCTCCGGCGTGGAGCGATACTGTGCATCGGCCTCCGTCTGGACCCGATAGACACGACCGAATTTCAAGAAGTCGTTCACATAGAGGTTACCGAAATACGCCTGCAGCGTGTCGAACACTTCGGGGATCGGCACGCCCAGCGATTTGGCTCGATCTCGATTCACATGGGCAAACAGTCGAGGCGCGCTCACGCGAAAGCTGGTGCCGATCGCCCCGATCGCCGGATGCTGCCTGGCCTTCGCGAGGAACGCTTGAGCCACGCCGGCGAATTTGTTGAAATCTCCGCTGCTCGGATCTTGAAGCTGGAGGGAAAACCCGCCCGTGGCCCCGAGTCCTCGGATGGCCGGGGCATTAAAGGCCAAAATCAGCGCCTCAGGAATTTTGGCGAACTCTCCATAGGCGCGTCCAATGATGGCCTTTACGTGATTCTGCGGTCCCTCGCGCTCGTCCCAATGCCGCAAGGGCAGAAACATCGTCGCGGTGTTCGGTCCCCTGGTACCGAAGACGAAGTTCTGGCCGGTCAATGCGTCGGTCGAATGGATAGTGGGAATCGAGAGAAAATATTTTTCGATTTTGTTCAGCACCACATCGGTCCGTTGCTTCGACGCGCCATCTGGAAGCTGGACGATCGTGATGAAGTAGCCCTGATCCTCATCCGGCAAGAAGCTGGAAGGAATCGTTTTGAACAAGACGGCAGCGAACAGGCCGATGATTCCGAAAAGCACCAAGGACAAGACCGAGCGGTTGAGGATCGTCCCTACGACAGAAGAATACCGAGTTTGTGTCCAACCGAAGAAACGATTAAAGACGCCGAAAAAACCTCTGCGCTCGCTGTGGCCGGGCTTCAGCACCAGGGAACAGAGGGCCGGACTGAGCGTGAGGGCGACCAGACCAGAGATGATGACGGACATCGCGATGGTGATGGCGAATTGTTTATAGAGCTCTCCGGTAATCCCGCCCAAGAAACCGACCGGGACGAATACGGCGCAGAGGACGAGCACAATGGCAATCACCGGGCCTGTAACTTCGTCCATGGCTTTCTTGGCGGCATCCTTCGGTGACAGTCCGTTCGCCATATGACGTTCGACGTTTTCCACCACCACGATCGCGTCGTCGACCACCATCCCGATGGCGAGGACCATTCCAAAGAGAGTGAGCGTGTTGATCGAAAAGCCGAGCACGCTCATGCCGGCAAAGGTCCCGATGAGCGAGACCGGGACCGCCACTCCCGGAATCAGCGTCGCACGCCAACTTTGCAGGAATAGATAGACTACGAGAATGACTAGGATCATGGCTTCAGCCAAGGTCTTGACCACTTCTTTGATGGACACTTCGATAAACCTGGTCGTGTCGTACGGCACGTCGTAGGTGACCCCGGGCGGAAAACTCTTGGACACCTCTTCCATTTCTTTCCGAACTCGCTTCACCGTGTCGAGGGCATTGGCGCCCGGCGAGAGGAAGGTTAGGAGAAATACGTTCGGTTTGCCGTTCCACCGGCCTTCGAGGCCGTAGGACTGTGCGCCCAGCTCGATCCTGGCCACATCTTTCAGGCGGATCATCGACCCGTTGGGGAGCGCCCGAACGATCATCTCCTCGAAGTCTTTCACGTCCGTGAGACGGCCTTGCGTGATCACCGGAATCGTCAGCTCGGTACCCTTGGGCGCCGGCTCCCGGCCGATCGTCCCGGCGGGAAAATCTCGGTTCTGTTCGCGAACGACGTTCGCAATGTCGGTCGGGGTGAGGCTCAATTGCGCCATTCGGGTCGGATCCAGGATTAAGCGCATGGAATAATTCTGCCCCCCGAACACCAGTGCGTCGCCCACGCCCTTCAATCGCTTGAGATTATCGATCACGCGCAGGATGGCGTAGTTAGAGAGGAACACGGTGTCTTGCGTGGGATCGTTGGAACTGAGGGCAACGACCGCCAGCAGATCCGGAGACACCTTCTTGACGCTGATGCCTTGGCGGACAACTTCGGGCGGCAACTGCGGCTCCGCCAGTTTCTGGCGGTTCTGGGTCTGCACCTGCGCGATATCGACGTTCGTCCCGATCTCGAACGTGAGCTTGATGGTCATGTGCCCGTCGTTGGTGCTGGTGGAATCGTAGTAGAGGAGGTTATCGATGCCTGGGAGTTGCACTTCGATCGGGCGCGCGACCGAATCTGCGATTACTTCCGCACTCGCACCGGGATAGTCGGCCTCGATCTGCACGACGGGAGGGGTGATTTCAGGAAATTGGTTGATCGGCAATGCCCGCAAGGACACGAGGCCCACCACCACGATGACGATCGAGAGGACCGATGCGAAAATCGGACGGTCGATAAAAAAATGCGGGATCATTTTTCCCGCTCCGGCTTCGCATCTGCCGCCTGGGCGGGAGCGGCTGGGTCGGATTTCGTATACGGAACGGCGTTCACCGGCGCGCCCGGCGCGATCAAATGGAGTCCCTCCACGATGACCCGCTCTCCTTCGCGCAACCCGTCTTCGATGGACCACTGATTGCCGCGCCAGGATGTGGCTTGGACG
>JBKJWE010000420.1:0-3480 GCA_046717045.1 Nitrospiraceae bacterium
GTTTGACGGTCCCTTTCAATCTTTTCACGGTATCAGCCAACTTCATAATCTTTTCAACCGATGCGTCGCGAAACGATAACATTGCGTCTTCATGGCCGGCCTGTGCGCACATGGCGATCGTGTAGCAGGAGGTTCCGCCTCGGATAATTTTTAGCGACAGATTGGCCTGATGGCAATGTACGCCGATGAACATGCAGCAATCGATCTTGTTGTGCCAGATAGTCAGATTCGGGTGGTTGGGATTGATTTCGACTTCAGGATTAATCTTCGGATATTTGGGACGATAGTCCGGCATCGGAATCAGCATCGGTTTTTGGCCGGGCTGCACACATTCCTTGAGTGTATTGTACAGGTGACGAATCGCAGTGGCTTTCTTAGCAGCCTTCTCATTCCACGCCCACAGGACCAAGGGGCCAGGGAAGAGGGTCGGAACTTTGGCCATCAAGAATTGTTTCGCGGCTTCTTCGTAGGCCTTCTCTTCGGAGACGATCACACCATTGATGTGGGCTTCGCCTGGGTTCGGCAAGCAAATACCCATCGAGGCGGCTGCAGGAGGAAGGAAATGCTCTGGTCCTGGGAGCACGCGGTAATCACTCATTACGACCTACACTCCGAGTAAGGGGTTAACGACGTGAGAAGGACAGTTTTCAACAGTGTTGCTTTATCCACAATCTATGCTTTTTGCCGGGCATCTGCAACCTCGCAGAAGGCCCAACGGGGAGAAATTTTGGGCTACCAGAACACAGGCGATTAGGTCTTTTGCCCCGAGTAAAGCAAGTCGACCGTTGCTCATATAACCCATTGCAACGACGGGCATTATAGGTGTGGCTGTTTTGGGAAGTCAAACCCTACGAAGGGGAGGGATCGTACGATTCTATCCGTAAGGTCACAGGTAATTATGCGACTAATCAATTAGTTATAGCATTTCAGTTTACAGGATCTTTATGGGAGCTGTTCGCAGGCGCCAATGGATCCGAGCACACAGGCACGCTCAAGGTCGTCTTTGGCCAGTCGTCCTTGGAGTCGATCTCGATAGAGCTTTGCCCGAGTGACGAGTGCGTTAGTATTGGTCGGGTCGACTTGGATCACGGTCGAGAGGTCGCTGAGTGCCTGGTCTGGCTGATTCAGTTTCAAATAAATATCACTTCGCAGCAGATACGCCTCCTTTTGGTAGGGAATCCAACTGTCCGGCGTTTCTGCATTGAGCAGTTTCTTGAGCGTACCCAGCGCATGCTGCCAATCCTTGGCGTCAGCTTGGCTTCGGGCTTGTGTCGTGTAGAGGGCGATAAGCCGCTGTCGGGCAATATCGGCGAAGGGGTCCAATTCCAATGCCTGTTCATAGGCGGCGACCGCTTCGTCATGGTGTTGGAGCCAGCTCTGTGCATCGCCTTTTCCAATCCACGCCCAAAGATTTCTGTCATCGAGAGTGACGGCGCGGTCGAAGTCAGCGCGGGCTTTCTCAATGTACTCCGCGTACGTTGAGGCCGGCGCTCGTTCGGCAAATGCCAGAGAGACCAGCCGAATGTAGGTTTGGCCTCGAACGATGAGCGGATCCAGGTAGTGAGCGTCGAGCATGGAGGCTTCCGTACTGAGCTGAATTTTGTCCCTCAGAATTGGCGTGTGGAGAGCTCGGTCGAGGAGGGTACGTGCCCGTTGGTGCTGGTCGGACTTCCCCGAAGGCTCGATGGCCAGCATCCGCACGCCGACGGGTTGCTGTTGCAGCTGTCGAAGCTGGGCGCGCAGTTGCTGGTTCTCTTGCTGGAGCTGACCAAAGTGCTGGGCAAGCTGTCGGTCTGATTGGTGTCGGGTAATGGCGTCGGCCAAACTGGTCAGATTGACGGTGGCTCGAATGCGGACAAAGAAAACCGGGCGATCCTGTTCGAAGGAACGCCGAGACTCCAGCACGTCCGTTTCAGTAATGGCGGCGGCAATGGTTCTGATTTCCAGTGAGCTCGTTTGGGAGTTGCGTCCCCCAGATTCCCGCTCGAAATCGTGAAATGTGGCTTCCAGATACACGCCCGCCTCTTCCACGGCTTTTCGTTTCGCGCGCTGGAGGACTTTTTCTTCCGCAATGGCCAGCGTATCGCCATCGGCCATGACGTAGTAACTTTCGGCAACGACGGTCTTTGTCGAGGCGAGCGATACTGTTGTGGGAAACACCAGAAAGGGGATCATTGCAGCGGCTAGGAAGCAGCGTGATATCCCCATATGAATAACTATACCGCCCGATTGAAAGCGAGGCAATGCGGCCAAAGAGGGGGGAATTCTGGAGAACACTCAGCTGAGCATTGGCTAGGGCTGCTTCGGGAAGACCTGTAAAAATGGATGGACTTCCACCCGTTCGAAAACTCCGTGAACGGTATAGGGGTCTTCGCGGGCAAATCGTTGGGCCTCTTGGAGAGAGTCCGCTTCAATGACGATAAGGCTTCCGGTCTTGTCTGTCAGCGGACCAGCTAAGACGACTCGACCCTGCGCATCGAGCGGTTCCATTTTGGCGAGATGGGCCGGTCGATAGATTTTACGCCTCGCTTCTCCTTCGGGGCCGTCGAATCCAAGAATGACGAATTTCATTATGGGCGGGTTCAGTTTGTCGTCAGGGAGCGATTCTAGTTGTCATCCGATTCATCGATGTTCTTCGAGAGGGCAACGGTCCTTGTATCCAGTCGTGGTTTCATGCCACCAACGAACAGTGTCCTCTCCTAGTTTCCAGCACAAATAGACCACGCGTCCGTCACGGAGGTGTGGAAAGTCGCAGAGGCCAAGATCTACATCTTTCACCAAGACCCCGAGTTCTTGGATAGCCTGTAGGTTGGTGCTGACTTGCCGTAGGCTCGAAATATACAGGTGGCCCACGGTGCTTCCTCCGCCAAATTCCGCCCGTGCGCTGGCCTTTCGAATTTCTTCCTTGGTTCGGACCAGGATGGCCTTGGCCTGGTGAATAGAGGTGAGCCAGGTATTGAGTTGGGGGATAAGACGGTTCGCTTCGGAGAGTGTAAACATTCGGTCGGGTACGCCCTGTTCTTCATCGTCCGCCATGCTGCGCTCCAATCGACCCCTCATGTAGCATACCCGCTCTCGGGGCTGCAACCGCAGAGATCTGCCGGTGCGATTCACTCTCATGGGGGAGGTAAGGAGAGGTAAGTCGGGCAAAAGCAAGATCGCTGTTGACAAGTCTGAGTGCACGCGGTATCCTTTGGGTAAATAATTCAGTTCAACTCAAGGTTCCCTCCACACACAAGGCTTCCGGGGCGCGTCTCGACACTACGCTACATGGATTGGTTTCGGAGAGACGAGTCATCTCGACATGAGTGGCACTGTGCAACGGCATCCGCAATCATGACAACAACTCGGCGCCCGTCACAAAACATCCTCTCGATCTAACGCAGACAACACAATCGCCAAATTCATTACCTGTACCATTTGAATCACGCATCGCACATTGCCGCATGGTTGATCACGTTCGCGACCCGTTCATGAACT
>JBKJWE010000421.1:0-2884 GCA_046717045.1 Nitrospiraceae bacterium
GGCCGAGCGAGGCGGGTTGTCCGATGCGATGAACGGCAATTCCGTCGCCGTCGTCCGTGCATTCCAGAATGAGCGATCCCGACGCTTCAACTAGGCGGAGATGCACGGTGGAGGCGTGGGCATGGCGGATCACGTTGGTGAGCATTTCTTGGGTCATCCGGAACAGGGCCGTTGAGGAGTCGGTGGTCATCTGAACCCGTTCAATTTCCGGAGCGGTCTCAAGCCTACAGTCGATCGTGGTTTTGGCGCGAAACTGCTTCACGAGCCAGTCCAAAGCCGGGATCAGGCCGAGATCGTCGAGCATGCTGGGCCGCAGGGAGGTCGCCGTTTCTCGGACCGCGTCGATCAAGGCATCGACCGCCGCCGACATCGCCTCCGTCTTTTTAACAATAGTTTTTCCGCCCGGCGAGAGTGTGAGGCTCGCCACTTTAGTGCCAAGCCAGGCCAGATCGAGTTTCAGGCCGGTGAGCGCTTGCCCGAACTCGTCGTGCAGCTCGCGCGAGATCTTCTGGCGCTCGGCTTCTTTGGCTGATTCCAATCTCCGAGCGAGATCACGCAACTGACCGTAAGCGGATCGCAGCGCTTCCTCGGCCTGTTGGCGTGCGATGGCGGCAGCCACGCCGTTGCAAGTGGATTCCAACGTTTTCAATGTCGGTTCGGACAAGGGGGTTTTGGCGAACAGGGCCAGCACACCGTAGACCCCGCCCTCAATCGTTAACGGGAATCCGGCGAACGATTGAAGCCCCTGTTCCCGCATCCATTCTTTGTTGGGTAGCCGGTCATCGTTCAGGATGTCGTTGCTGGACATGACGCCTCTACCCTGGGCGATTTTCCCGATCTTGAGGGCTCCCAGCGGCACACGCCGATACTCGCCGCTGAGATTCGTCGAGAGCCCCGCGCTCGCCCGAAGATGCAAGCATCGCGTTCTATCGCTGCACAAGTCCTTCTTGAAACAACCGTCGCACAGGTCGCCCGGCTCCACCGTCCAGATCCTGGCAAAAGCCGCTCCCATGTGTCGGACGATCGCCTCAGTGCAGTGACGGAGTCTCTCGTCGATGGAACACTCGGTATTAAGCGCCAGGCTCACCTCTGCGGAAAATTCTGCCAGGCGGGCCCGTTCAGCCAAGGCCTCCTCGGCCTGCTTGTGTTCGGTGATGTCTTCCGAGATCCCGAGCAGGTAGTGCGCGTTGCCGGCTGCGTCGAGGAGTGGGATTTTCTTCGTATGCAGGATGCGGAGTCCACGGTCTATAGTCTGGATCGGTTCTTCGGGAATATCGACCAACCGTCCGCCTTGCAACACTTCGCGGTCCTTGGCGGTGAAGAAATCGGCCTGGGCCACGGGGAAGAAATCGTAATCGCTCTTGCCCAGCAGCGCCTCGCGGGGATATCCGACGAGGTCCTCGCCGGTCTTGTTAATTCGTACGAACCGCAAGTCGTTCGCATCTTTCACGAACACCATGTTTGGGAGGTGTTCCAGGACCGAAGAGAGGAACATCTCGGAATGTCGCACCTGCCTTTCGGTCTGGCGCAAGGCCGCATTGGTGTCGGTCAACTCCTGGGTCCGTTGGAGCACACGCGATTCCAGTTCGTCGTGTGCCTGACGCAGTGTCCGTTCCGTCTCCTTGCGCTCGGTGATGTCTTGGCCGATCGCCATGATGCCGATCGGCTGTCCGTGATGATCGAGGACCTGCGTGAGATTCCACAGGAGAATCTTGGTGGTGCCGGTCTTGGTCTGGACCTGGTTCTCAAATCCCCTGGTTGGTGTGCCCTCAAGGACCTGCTTGATGTCTGCCGCGACAGCCTCCCGCATCTCTGGGGGAAGGAACGTCGTGAGGTAATTGCGTCCAAGGACCTGCTCGCGACTTCGGCCGTAAAGTTCATCGGCAGCTTGGTTCCATTCGAGAATCGCGTAATCAGGTGACATGACAAGGATTACGCTGCCTGCTGTGTCGATCAACGTGCGATAGCGCCCTTCGGACTCCCGCAGGGCCGCTTCAGTCCGCTTGCGCTCGGTGATGTCGCTGCCGACCGTCACGATGCACGTGGTTCCCTTGAGTTCGATCAATTCGGAGGAATACAAGAATTGCCGTAACTCGCCGTGCTTCGTTCTAAGCGCGATCTCGTGGTTGCGGATGGTCCTGTGGGCCAGCAGCAGCTGGACGAATGTCGCTCGATCGTCACGATTCGGCCAAACATTCAAATCCAACGTGCTGGTGCCAACCACTTCTTCTCGTCGATATCCGAAGAGGGCCAAACAGGCATCATTCGCATCCAGGCAAATCCCGCTTTTCAGTTCGGTAATACCCATGGGATGGGGGCTGGAGCGGAAGGCTTTTTCGAACCGCTCTTCGCTTTCCCGGAGCGTTTCCGCCGCCTGTTTCTGCGCCGTGATGTCTTCGGCGATTCCTGCGATGCGATAGATGTGTTTCGATTCCGAGCGCACGGGAAATGCGCGGTCCCTGATCCAGCGGATTGACCCGTCCGGCCGGAGGATTCGATATTCCTCGTCGTAGGCGCCGGCTGATTGCTTCGTCGTCGCAGCGTGCCAGATGCGGTCACGGTCTTCCGGGTGAATCGCCTCGGCCCAGGATGTGGGTGAGGCGTACAGGCTGTCGCAGGAACGACCCCAGATGGCTTCGTAGCCGGGGCTAATGTACAGGACCTGGTTTTTTGTAGGATCGCTCAGCCAAAAGACTTCCCGGATCGATTCAGCCAATTGACGAAACTGCTGGTCACTCTCGCCACGACTGCGCCATGCGAGATCGCGGATCCTCGACGCATCATTGACGGAGCTCGCCGTCCACACCAGCAAGCCGAAGAGGGCTACTGTGCCCAGGCTGGCAAAGCTGGCCAGCCCCCTCTCTGTTTCATAAAGACCCTGGCG
>JBKJWE010000422.1:0-3627 GCA_046717045.1 Nitrospiraceae bacterium
GGTCTCGCGTGAGCGATTGTGCGGGGGCTCGGAGGTTGCCCCGTGTACTTTACGCTCGATCGTCTTCTTCCTTCCGGAAGGGTGCAGCCGACTCCCCCAGTTATTGCGTAAAGTAAGCGCATCCGGAAGAGGGAGAAGGTGTGAATGAATGATGCGTCAAAATCTGTAGCCGGTCTCGACGATGTACATATCGACGCCGAGACCGGACGATCCGTAGAGGCCTGTATCGGAAAAGTGTTGGAGACAAAACCCGGCGTAGGCGTGCGGGAATAGATTGATGCGAATCCCCGTGGTCGCCAGGGTTTGAACCGGACCACCGAAGTCTTGCGCGCCGAATTTGTAGCGGCTAAAAAGCCCTCCCCCGGCGCCGACATCGAAGGTGACGAGGCCGTCCCATCCATTCAAGGCAAGATCTGGAACGACGGTCATCATCAGACCGCTGTCGCCGGCCCCTGTCAGTAGCCCCGCGCTTGTGATCAGTCTGGTCTCGATATTCCACCGGCTTTCACCGAGCGGCCAGGATCAGGGGAGCTTCAAGACCGCGGCCACGTCAGCCAGCTAAAAAGTGTGTTTTTGTTCTCGTCCCAGCAAAGGAGCTTTGCCGGTGAAGCCGAAACGAGGGCCGATGCTGAGAAGAGTCGTGTTTTCTGGAAGGCTGGGCGTACAGAACAGGAAGGAGAGCCCAAGCGTGAAGATGAGGTTAAGCAAGCGTGAACGATGCACGTGGCTCATGTGCGGTCCTTCGATGATACGTTCTATCGTGACATGGTTTGACGCTCCTTCCTTTTATTCACGTCTTTTCGGGAAACCCGAATCGGCGGTGAACATCCACTTGGCCTCACCCGCCTGCGGCGGTAGGACAGTGACCTATTTAAAAAACCTGTCGGAGGGAGAACGAAGGTCTCTCTCCAGTTCAAGAGACCGGCTACCTGACGCTGCCCCGGACCTCTCAAACGAGCTCTTGCCGAGATCCTTATCGATGCTTTTCAACGTCTCGTCAGCCGATTTGCCCCCAAGGCTGTCGCGAAAGAGGGCGGGTCCGGGCGGGAGACTCGGACCTCCTGGAGATCCGACGGTGGGGTCGGTGCCCAGGCGGTCGTCGACACGGAAGTCACCGCTCGGGCCAGGAGGGCCTACTTGTGCATGGGCAGGGACGCTGGTCAGTACCACACCGATGAGAAGCAGAGGCGCGTACCACATCATGATGGCCTCCATCTTGTTGAGGTGAGCAGCAGCGACGCAGGTAGGATACTCTACCGAGCCGGGAAAGAAAACGGTGATGTTCTGCTTGCTGTACGGGGAACTATTTGGCAATCGTGATACTCGGCACACCGGCGCGCGGCACTTCTGTCACCGTCATCTGGAACAATTGGGACAGGAGCTTGAACGCTTCGCGGTTCCAGCGGGCTTGCGGTCCCGTCGCGTTTACGGCGTAATAGTTCCCATGGGATTGGACAGTCATGTCTGCTCCGGAAGGCGCGGAGGGTGAGACCACGAGGTCCATGGTCTTGATAGGGTTCTCTGCTACCTCGGGTGTCCGGTTGTCTTTGTCAACGTGGTATTCGGGTTCCTCGTCGATGGATTGCCCAAGAAAATTCAGCATGGCGTTGAAGCTTCGCAACCGGAAGTCACCCTTCAGCGGCCACTCTCCTCCGAAGTGCCCGGGTCGAATATCGAACGAGACGTCATTGGGAGGCCCTTGCTCCACTTCGTCCTGCAAGCGCATCCGTTCCTCTCGGGGCAATGTGTCGGGATCGTAATTGGTAATCAAGATACGCCCGGCGACCTGCTTACGCAGCGTGTAAGTCTTGTCCTGCCGATTGTAGACGACCAGGTATTCCTGTTCGAGGGCTTTGAACCCTTCGGCGGTCATGGAGTCGGCTGGGATCGTCCAGCTCCGTTCAAAGATCAGCGGCTCGGCATAGAGCTTGTTATGGTCCTGAATCGTCGAAAGATGGAGCACCACGCGTCGAAACATCTCGTAGCCTGACTTGTCTGACGGGTTGTTTCGGTGGGCGATATCTTCGCCGTTCTGTTTCAAGCGCAGCTCCTTGGACTTCAGCCGCAGCAGCAGATCGACATCGACTCCTTGTCGTAAGAGCAGCGTGAGTTTTCCCTCAGGGAATGGGGTGAGGAGACGCTTGGTAAAGTCCTCTCCCTCGATCGGGGCGATGCTGATGGTCGGGTTCTCGGCCACGCTCCCGCCAAAGATCGGCAGGATGGTCCGGCCCGCGTCGCCGGTAAGCGCCGGTGTCGCGCCGGCATTGATGCGGAAATCGAAGGTCGCCGCCACGTTGGACACGCCGGTGAAGTGAATCGGCTGGTGGTGCTGCGCCCGTGCGATGTTGATGAGCAACTGCTTCGACTGCGAGTCAGTGATGGCTTCGTCGTAGGCGATGACGGCTCGGTTCAACGTGATCGGCGAGAGGCATCCCGACAGGGCGGCGATGCAGCAGACGCCTATCACCGTGAAGAACGTCGAGGTTAGTGTGCGTTGCCTCATCGTCAGGCGACCTTTCTCGATCTCGTGCGGATTCCTTGATGCGGATTTGTAACATACCGGGCGCGAGTTGCCTAGCGTGATGCAGAGAGAATGTCTGGCGTCCCCTCCGAGATGGCGGATCTCCGCAGCGCGCGCAGCAGCATGACAAGCGTTCATCATGAGCGCTACGATAGGATTCTGGTCCGTGATATATTCGGTATTGGGGCATGGACGCAATGATCCAAACGCCACTCACAGGAGGTGTTGTGATGAAAGGACAGGTTGTGTTGGCTGTGGCTTCATTGACGGCGCTGGCCGTAGCTTTATTCGCAGGGGAGGAAGGTCCCTGCGAAAAATGTCGACAGGCCGCGCAGCAAGAGCTGGCGAAGTGCATCGAGGCCGCGATCAGCCAACAGGATAAAAAATCCTGCACGGAGAAGCATGATCTACGAATGAAGACCTGCGAAGATGGGGTGTGCAAGAGTACTACGGGAAAATGATCATGCGCGTGAATTCCCGAGCGAGGATGCAATCCGTGAAGCGGTCAAGGACATTCAAAAGAAACACTCTGTGGAGCTGCGTACCTCCACAGAGTGTCGTCGGACAGTCGCTCGCCCGATTACTCTGTCTTACTCTGTCTTGGCTTTCAGTTCTTTCGCCTCGCCTTTGACCCTCTCGCCGGCGGCTTTCGTTTTCCCCTTCGCCCGTTCCATCCCTCCCTTTATCTTGTTTCCTTTCGCCTCTTCCACTGAGGCCTTCGCTTCCCCTTTGGCTTTCTCAGCCTTCGCGTTCGCTTTGCCCTTCATGTCCTCAATGTTGGCTTTCGTCTCATCGGCTTGAGCACCGAACTGCAGTCCAACGAACGCGAAGAGAAACGCCATTACGACAATCGTGAACGTTCGCATGAATACCTCCCTGTTAAGAGTAGAAGATGTGATATCGGGTGATTGTGTTCAACATCACCAGCTGAGGGTCAAATTATGCCGGTTTGCCCGATCGCAGCCTGGTCAATATTGATCAGCTTTTGAGGAATTCAGAGATTAGGGCAGTTCATACCGACTGTCAATATGGCTTCAAGAGGACCGCGTTTCAATGCCAGGGATTCTCCCAGTTGAAAGACCGTCGATCGGTGATAGTGGTATAGG
>JBKJWE010000423.1:0-3544 GCA_046717045.1 Nitrospiraceae bacterium
AGTGAAAATCCCGATGAGCTATCGGCTGGACCGATAGCCGAGACACCACCACCTAGTTTCGACATTCCTGCTGTTGCCACTCACGAAGCACTTCCTGCCGATCGAAAATCAGCACATAGGCCCGGCAGTAGGTGGATCGGGCCATGCCGGCATAACTACTCGTCCCGCTACCTCGATCAAAGTAGGTCCATTTGATTCGCTGGCCCTCAAGTGGTTCAGCCTTGTGTGGCGGACCGTAGCGTTTTACCACCCGTTCAATCGTCGCCTCGTTCACACGGTCCCGAAAGTACCCCGTTTCAAACCCCGAACATGCGCCAGCAGTAAGCGTCAGTGAAAGAGCGCTTCCCATGAACACCCATCTTATCATGGCAATTTCCTCTCGATGACCACCTACCTACGGTAGCCTGATCCTGTCCTTGAGCCCTGACGATACAAGCATGTGTCCATCTTGATCCACGATGATCGCCTCGACATCTTGCAAGTGCTCCACGAGCGCCATCCCTCGTTCCGGCCCGAGCACGAAGATGCCGGTATCAAGCCCATCCGCCCAAACACCCTCTCGAGCTACAACGGTCACGCTCTGGCACCCACGCGCCGGCTGGAGCGTCTCCGGATCGAGAATATGGTGATAGCGGACTCCGTCGCGCTCAAAGTACCGTTCATAGTCTCCGGCCGTCGAGATCGCCTCGTCCTGCAGGTCGATCCAGGCTAGGACAGCCCCTTCGCGGCGAGGATGCTGAATGCCGACGGGAAACGCCTCGCCTCCGGGTAAGCGACCGAACGTCTTGATGTCCCCGGACAGCGCCACCACTCCGGCAACGGCTCCCGCTTTTCGCATCGCATCCACCGCTTGATCGGCTGCATACCCCTTGCCGATGCCTCCCACATCGATCCGCATGCCAGGCTTCTCCAAATAGATGCTCCTCCCCGACACATCGGCATGCACGCCTTGCGGATCCACGACTGAATGGAGGGCTTGTAGCTCCGCTTCAGTTGGAATGTGCTGCTGTTCTGTTACACTCCAAGCCTCGACCGCAGGACCGATCGCGACGTTAAATCCACCGTTCGTCATCTCTCCCGCCTGAATCGCGCGTCGGACCACGGTCATCGTCTCCGGACTCACTCGCACCGGCTTCACACCGGCCGATGCATTGACCTGAGAGAGTTCGCTGGTGGGAATCCATGTGCTGAGAAGCAGCTCCAGCCGATGAACTTCGGCGAACCCTGCCGTCGCTGCAACCTGGGCCATCTCCTGATCGGCCGCAACCGACGTAATCGTCACCAAGGTGCCCATATGCATTTGGGCTCGCTTGATCACCACCGACTCGGAGGGAAGGGAAAAACCCGTGCATCCCAGAAGGCTGGAACACAGCACGGCCAGCACCCCGGCTATAGAACGGCCCCCCATACGGAGGGTCCAGCAAATAGACCTCACCATAGGCCGAGTATAGGCATCTCATCGATCGATTGCACCCTCCCAGAGACCACCTCTATGCCTCTTGACGTAGGCGCCATGAATAGGATATTAATAATCGTTCTCAATTTCATTTACAACCTATTCGTTCACCATGGTCACGACAAAAGCACTGGCTTCACAAGCCCACCACAAGGATGAAACACGATGCGAGTGCGGTCAGCTCATCGCCAAGGTACGTGGGCAAGGATTGGAACTGAAGTGCAAACGATGCAAACGAATTGTCGTCATCCCCTTCGCCGCCATTTAAGGGTGGACAGAATTGCCACCTGGACTCGAATCATGAAAGGAGGCCAACGCTCCTATCTTCGCGCGAGACGTCGTCATGAATTTTAGCAACACGGCCAGAGACCACAGAGTCCCGAGTCAGACCATCACCACTACATTTCAGGAGGTTTGCAATGAGGATGCGGTCAATCCTCGGGGCTCTCGTGATCGCCAGTTTGCCGGCCATGCCGGTCTGGGCAGAAAACATGACCCCAGAGGACATTAAGAAACTCGTCGATGAAGCCGTGAACAAGCGGATGCAAGAACATGAGCGGCGCGAAAGCCCGATGGAACGAGCCATGGAAAAGAAAGAGGGGCAGCCGGGCCCCGTTCAATACCCAACCCCCACTGGACCTATCACCGACATTAAAGTCGAACGGAAGGGGGAGGAAAATATCCCATTAGGCTTCGGGTCAACAGGATCAGGCAAACTGGTCTATGCCAAGCCGTTCTTGAGCGCGCCGAAGGCGACGGTCGGTGGTTACGCCGATGTCATGTACAACAATCTGTCGCGCCAAAACCTGGACAACCCAAGCCGTCACTCGTTCGGCCAACAACGGATGGTACCCTTCATCTATGCGGACATTACTGATCATGTGAAGTTCGCGACGGAACTTGAGTTCGAACGTGGAGGAACAAACGCTCCACAGGGTACGGATGGCTCTGCGCAGATCGAGTTCGCGCAAATAGACTACTTGGTTAACGAAGCCGTTAACATCCGTGCCGGTATCCTCCTGGTGCCGATCGGCAAGTTTAACTTGCTGCACGACTCGCCATTGAACGACCTGGTCGATCGGCCGATGGTCTCCAGAGTCCTCATCCCCAGCACATGGTTCGAAGCAGGGGCCGGGCTTTACGGAACTCTCTATCCATCATCGCTCTCAAAGCTGGACTATGAAATCTATGCGGTTAACGGCATGAGCCAGACAGCGGGGGCCATTACCGATCTTGGAACACGTGGTGCGCGGGGCAGTGTTTCTCGCGACCGTGACGATAACAAGGCCGTCGTTGGTCGTCTGGCCTATAGCCCCATGTTAGGGATCGAAGTGGCCGGGTCCGGTTATCATGGCACATATAAACCCTCAGCGGGGCCAGTCGGGACTGGGCGCATCAGCATTTTCGCACTCGACTGGACTCTTCAAAAAGGGCCAATTGAAATCATTGGTGAATCCGCCTGGTCCAGGATCAGCAACAACAACGCAACCGGCGTCGCCGGTAACGTTATCGGGCCGGCCGGCATGCAAGGCTACTACATCCAGGGGAATTACCACTTTATGCCGGATTTCCTCAAACAATGGGCTCCCGGCCACTTCTCGGATGCCTCGACCTTTACCGCCGTCGTCCGGTGGGAACGTGTTGATACCGACACCGACAATCGCACCCGGAATGCGCCGAATACGATCGGACATCGGCGGGAGTTGGAGCGGTTGACGCTCGGCCTTAACTTCAGACCGATCGAAGACACCGTGTTCAAGTTTGACTGGCAGTTTAATACACAGAAAGATGCGTTGGGCTTGACCAATGCTGGAGACCTTGGCAACGCAAACAGTCCGATGAATGGGAATGGGTTCTTGATCCAAGCGGCAACATACTTCTAGTTGTTTCTAGTCTGCTCCCCACCGCATTGGTGGGGAGCAGATTGGACTAAAGGTTGGGTTTTCCCTCATGTATCTTCCTCAGTTTAGTCTTCTCGTGCTGGCCGGCCTCCTGACAGCCTGTGCTTCCACAAGCGGTATGCAGCAGCGGTTTGCCGTGTGCGGTTACGACCCCACCTGGGAAGCCGCACTCGACGCCGTCAAGGAT
>JBKJWE010000424.1:0-5152 GCA_046717045.1 Nitrospiraceae bacterium
CGCCGACGCTCGGGAAGACGAACAACCACAATCAGAGCGAAAAGAACAATACGTACCTTCGCGGCGATTATCAGCACAACAACCACAATAACTTCAGCTGGATTTTTCTTAATTCCGTCGCGAAATACCAAGTTCCGACGATTCCTAATTTGGAGACGAACGCCGAGGTCCTGGCGTTGTTACCGGCGGGGTTCACGCCCGGTGCCTCGCAATCCGTCGACCAGTTCCAGAAAGAGAACAACCAGTACAGCCAATTGGTCTGGCGGCACGATATGAACGCGTCGAACTTTTTCAGCCTGGGGGCCTATTTCCGGCGGGGACGTGCTGAGTTCAACACCGATCCGTTGAACGCATTGGCTTATGCGGACGATGTGAACGGTGCTCAGACATCCAATCAGAGACGCACCGCCTATACCGGCGGCATGCGATTGGACTATACCTGGGTTCCCAACAATCAACACTTGGTCAAGACGGGGGTGCAGATCGATTACAGCCGGGCGAACAATACGGCACAGATTTTTGCCTTCGATACCAGCGGCGGCGCGCCGGCCGGCCCGGTGATCTCACGTGAAGCATCGAACCAGAATATACAAACGCGCCAAGAGTTGTGGGTACAAGACCAGTGGAGCCCGAACGATCAGTGGACCTTTAACCTGGGTGTGCGAGGTGATGTGATTCAAGGCTTCTACAATGAGGGTCAAATCAGCCCACGTGTCGGGGTCACCTACAAACACAATCAATCGAACGTCTTCCACGCCTACTACGGCCGGCTCTTCACGCCGCCGAACATCGAACAGGTGGCGTTTGCGAGGTTGAACGTTCAGGACACCACGGCACAGCCGGACAATCCGACCGGCTTTCGCCCGCGAGCGGAACGGTCCCATTACTTCGAAGTGGGGAGCTATCACGCGATCAACCGGTATGCCACAGTGGAACTGACGGGGTACTACAAGCTCGATCATTTCATGTCGGATGCGGGTCAGTTCGGGTCGACGCCCTTGCTGAATTATTTTGCCTTTGAGCGAGGGTGGAAACGAGGCATCGACGGCGCGTTGAAGGTTCAATTTACCGACAATCTTAGCGGTCGTGGCAATGTGGCCTGGGGGCAGTGCAAAGGCTACGGCCTCCAGTCCGGACAATATTTGCTGGATCAGGGGGAGATCGACGATATCAATTCAAAAGGCGGGGTGTTCTGCGATCATTCGCAGTTCATGACGAGCTCGGCCGTGCTGTCCTATCGACTGTGGGAGCGGACCAATGTGAGCGGGCAAATGCTCTATGGGTCCGGCTTGCGGACCGCGGAGGCGGGCGCCAAGACGAATTCGTCGCACGAGAACTCCTACACCGTCTACAATGCGTCGATGACGCATACGATTCCTTTACCGTGGGACAATCAGAAAATGCTGTTGGGTTTCGATATCCTCAACCTGCTTGATCAAAAATATTTCTATAACCGGGGCGAAGGCAGCATCGGACTTGGCATTGCTCATGCGGGCATGCCGAGGTCTTTCTTCTTCCGTGCCCAATGGTTCTTTTAGTATGATGCTGAAAACGGCCCCCAGCATTGTTCTCGGGCTCTCAAACCCCTCCACGTACGAGCAAAAGTACGCGTCGGGGTCTTCGAGCCCTGCGGCCTCGCTGGATGGCCGTTTTGAACATCATCGACTTTGGATATGGGAATAAGCATGGCGACTTTACGACGTTGTCTCTGTCCGGTTTTTCTATTGGTCTGTGCCTGGCCAGCCTCCGCTCACGCGGTGGTGGGCGACGAGGCGACGCACGAGAGCGACCATCAGGAAGATGTGTTGGAGTTACCGGAAGTCCATGTACATGGTCTGCCGCTGAACAAGGACCAGCAACTCGGGCCGGTTCCCAAATCCACCCCTTGGCCGGGGATTCCTCCCTCACTCGAAGGGAAAGTCATCGATGATTGGATGAAGGCCCGCATGCTTGTCACTAAAGAAGCAAACGTGACCGTGGTCATCCTTGAACCGGCACAGCATCGGGAATTGACTCAGGCGGGAATCGCCGCGCTCAAGAAGTGGACCTTCGATCCTCAAATGCAGGGCGAAAATCTGATTGACGGAGAATTGACGGTTCGCATTCACTTCCACACACGATAATTACAAGAGCTGATGGCGTATGGCTGATAGCTCCCTCTCCGGACAACCAGACAAACCAAACAACCAGATAGACCAATATCCCGCCGTTTGACGCTTGACGATTGACGAATGACGCCGTATGGTCCCCGTGATGAATTGGGACGAATCCCTCTTTCGTGCCATCAATGGCCTTGCCGGACAATCGACCGTCCTCGATTGGCTGGCGCTCACCCTTTCTACACCGGGCATTTTGTGGGTTCCTGGCATCATCCTCGGAGGCTATTGGCTCTGGCTCTCTTGGCGTGAAGCGCTGATCGGGGCGCCTGTGCTTGGTGGGTTGATCGGACTGCTTGATTTCATCGGCGCGCAGCTGAAGCATCTTGTCGCCCGGCCGCGTCCCTGCATGGTTCTGTCGGATGTCCATCAGCTTGAGACCTGCGGGAAGGTTTTCGGCTTTCCATCAAATCATGCGATCAACACCGCAACGGCCGCCGCATTTCTACAAGTCCTGTACCCTCGATCGGGATGGATCAGCTGGCCGGTGGTCGGATTGATCGGTCTTGCAAGAGTGTTATTGGGTGCCCATTACGTTACGGATGTGCTCGGAGGATGGGTACTGGGAGGATTATGCGGCGCTGGAATGGCCTGGCTCTTGTTACAGTGGCCGTGGTTTCGTGACCGTGCAGTTGTGCCGATATCCGATCTTCCGCTGGGCGTCGATACGAAAAGTTAGCATGCCTCCACGCACGCGAGCAGATTCGCCTCGCAGCGTGCCACGTCGTAGCCTCGTCCGATCAACACAATGGCTTGTTCCGGTTCGTCCAGTAATGTGACCGGTGTAATGGTCGACTGGCCTGGCAGTGAGTACTGGAACTCCTGAAGCTCCGGTTCCTTGAGAAATCGGAAGTAGCCTTTGGCTCGTTCCAGTTCTTTCGGCAACGTCTTAATCCAGGCGAGAAAGCGCTGGCAATTTACAGGGCCAGGCAGACGGATTGTTGTAGCGATCGGATGATAGGCAGCTCGCGCGCGGGTGCCGGATGGGCGCGGTTCGCCAAAGACAACATTGGTTGGCGGTGGTTTCGTGGCAGCATGGGGCGCCAGCAGGGCCGTGGCGTCTATTCGCGCCTGCGTCGTTTCCCAGAGACGGGCATAGGGGTTCTGTTTGAGGATCGACTCTTTGAACCCTTCCCAATGACCCGGGACATAGAGATCTCGCTTGTTTAAGATCAATTCGTCCGCGCAGCGGATGGCTTGTGCCGTCACGTATTCGCTGGAGTGGCTCTGCTCGGTTGAAACGGGATGCAGCAGGGCAATGATGCGTTCAAGCTTCGCAAGCCTGGCGGTATAGAGGTCGGTGACGGCATCCACGACTTCGGCTGGATCGGCCAATCCGGAACATTCCAGCACGATCAGGTCCGATCCATAGTCTCTCACCAATTGGGCGATTCCCCATGACAGGTCTTCCTTCGTATCGCAGCAGACGCAGCCACCTGCGAGGTTCATGACCTGTTCGGCGATGGTGCCCACGCGGGGGCCGTCGATACTGATCTCGCCCGCTTCGTTCATCAGGACGCCGGCGCGTATGCCCAGGTGTTTCCAATGTTCAAGCAATCGCATCAGGAGAGTGGTTTTCCCTGCGCCAAGGGAGCCACAGAGCACGTAAAAGGGAACGGGCGTGTTCGGCATAGCGGGTTCGACGGGGTTAGGAATGTGGGTGCGCGGCCTCTAGCTCGCGGTGCTGGCCTGCTAGTTTGTTCAGGTCGCAGTGGATGATATCTGGATGGCAACAACGTGCTTCCATTTGAATCGTCATATGATGAATGCCGAAGTCCGAGACGAGCCGCTCGCGCACCTGTTGCAAGAGATCGCTCGTGAGTGCCTCATCCTCCCCATTTACCAGCACATGACACGTGAGCATGACGAGCCGCGGTTCGACGGCCCAAACATGCAGGTCATGGACGTTTTTGACTCCGGGAATCGATTCGATCGTGGCGGCGATGCGTGAGGCGCTCATTCCGGGGGGTGTCGATTCGAGGAGAATGTCGAGCGAGTCTCGGAACAATGGCCAAGCACCTCTGACGATGACCCCAATGATCAGGAGGCTGACCACTGGATCGAGGATCGTCCATCCCGTAGCCAGAATGGCCGCACCGCTGATCACGACTCCAAGCGAGACCCAGGCGTCCCCCAGCATGTGCCAGAAGGCGCTTCGAATATTGAGATCATCTTTCGCGCCATGCTGCAGGAGCAGCGCGATGCCAAGATTTGCCAGAAAACTCAGGGCCGCGATCGTCATCACCCAACCGCCGTCGATGGGTACCGGCTGGAGGAGTCGCTTCACGCCGACAACGGCAAGCCCGACTGCTGTCAGCAACAGGATAAACGAATTCAAAAAAGCCGTCACGATTCCGGCTCGGTGATAGCCGAACGTCCGTTCCTCTGTCGCTGGTCTGGCCGTCAGCACATGGGCATAGAGGGCAAGGAAGAGGGATCCTTGGTCGATCAGATTGTGCCCGGCGTCGCCCATCAACCCGATACTGTTCAGGATGAACCCGCCGATGAACTCTGCTGCGATGATGACGGCATTGAGCGCAAGCGCGAGATACAGTCGGGAACGGAGATGGGCATAGGATGCGAGGGATGTCATACGTCTAGTGTCGCACGGGGCGAGATAAGCGGCAAGCGTTGCGGAGACTTCCTCGAAATCAGCGGGGTTCGCCTCTGGGGGGTTGGCGAAGGCGCTCGCTCAGCACTGGGTATCTTGACTGCCCCATCCCGAAATTCCCGCTAGCGGGTTCAGCGGCGACGACTCGGAGGGTAATGCCGTCGGGCGCGTCTTTGTGAGGCGGCACGAAAAACGGCGCTTCGAAGGTGGCCTGCTCGCCGCTGTAAAACATCTGGAGCCGTTCAATCACGCGGTCGCCGATCATGACTTCACCATAGATATGCGTTTTTCGCGAGTCCCAATCGCCGTGGGGGCGCACGAGCGCGCCGGACAACGTGCGCACGGATGCCCGCAAGGGGACATCATCTTTGGCAATCACCGACTC
>JBKJWE010000425.1:0-3413 GCA_046717045.1 Nitrospiraceae bacterium
GCATCGAACCGACTGGACTTCGCCATCGTCCGCGCCACGAGCGGGATATCGAATGCCCCCGGCACGCGCATGACGTCAATATTCTCCGCCTTTGCACCGTGCTTCGTCAGTGTCTCCACACAAGACGACAACAACTTGCTCGTCACGAACTTGTTGAACTTGCTGACCACGACGCCAAACCGCAACCCCGTCGCGTCATGAGAACCTTTACGAAGCTTCATAAATATGTCGCTACAATCGTACCGTCTGAACGTCATCAAGTCGGAGCAGAACTCAACTCCCCAGACTTTTTGACTTTCAGACTTTTTTTAGAATGTGCCCCATCTTCTTCTTCTTCGTGCGTAGATACTTCACATTCGCCGCACGTGGCTGAATCTCGATCGGCACGCGTTCGACCACGTTCAACCCATAGCCTGCAATGCCCACAATCTTGCGCGGGTTGTTCGTAATCAACTTGATTTGGTGCAGTCCCAGATTCGCGAGAATCTGCGCGCCGACACCGTAATCCCGTAGATCGGCTTTGAACCCGAGTTTTAAATTGGCTTCGACCGTATCGCTCCCCTTATCTTGCAGCCCATAGGCCCTGATCTTGTTCAGCAACCCGATGCCTCGCCCCTCTTGGTTAAGATAGAGCAAAACGCCGCGGCCTTCTTTCTGAATGATTTCCATCGCCTTATGCAATTGATCGCGGCAATCGCACCGCAACGACCCCAGCGCATCGGCGGTAAGGCAGCCCGAATGGACGCGCACCAGCGTCGGCTCCCCGCCATCCACCTTCCCTTTCACCAGCGCGATATGTGTGACGTTATCGATCTCGCTCTCGAATGCGACCGCGTCGAATTCGCCGAATGTCGTCGGCAGCCGCGCGCTCGCCATGCGCTTCACAAAGGTTTCGCGACGCATGCGATATTCGATGAGCGCTTTCACCGTCACTATCTTCAGTTTGTGCGCCTTCGCAAACTTCGTGAGTTCCGGGACTCGCGCCATCGTGCCGTCTTCGTTCATGATTTCGCAGATCGCACAGGCAGGCTGGAGCCCGGCTAACCGGGCGAGATCGACCGATCCTTCCGTCTGCCCTGCCCGCCGCAAGACACCGCCCTTCTGCGCCTTCAACGGGAAAATGTGCCCGGGCCGCGCAAGATCTGTCGGCCTGGACTTCGGATCGATTGCCACATGAATGGTCGTGGCCCGATCGGCTGCGGAGATCCCGGTCGTAATGTCTTTCCGCGCATCGATCGACACGGTGAACGCGGTACCGAATATCGCCGTGTTCTCGACTGCCTGTTGGGGCAACTGCAGCTCTTCCACACGTTCCGGCGTCAGCGCGAGGCAGATGAGACCACGGGCATGTTTCGCCATGAAATTAATGGAATGGGGGGTGACCTTCTCGGCGGCTATGACGAGATCGCCTTCGTTTTCACGATCTTCGTCATCCACCAGGATGACGAATTTCCCTTTTTTGATGTCTCGAATCGCGTCGTCGATGTTGTTGAAGGGGGAAGCCATAATTTACATTTGAATGTTCAACGGTTAATGTTCAATGAACGACTAATTTATCATTTAACATCGAACATTTAACATTGCTTTTTTGGCCCCGACTGTCAACGGGAAAAAGGACCTAGTTCGAGGATGTGATCGTCATCTGCCGCTGGACCCAGCCGGCGAGGCCCCAGGCTCCCACAACGATCGCGGCGAACAACCAGATCCCGGGTTGAAACGTCCCTGTCGTTTCTTTGAGGATACCCATCCACATCGGCAAGAGAAACCCACCGATTCCACCGGCGGCGCCGACGACGCCCGAAGCCAACCCGATCTCATTCGGGAACCATTCGGACACCAATTGAAAAAGCACCCCGTTGCCGATACCCATCGCCCCCACGGCGAATACCATCGCCGCCACTGCGACGGTCACCGTCGAGGCCTCTCCCACAATCGCCGTGAGTCCCAGCAACACTGGAAACACCAGCAGCAGCGCACGCACACCGCCCACGCGATCGGCGACATGGCCTCCAAGCGGACGAATGACGCTCCCGATCAATCCGCACAAGGCTGCGACCGACCCGGCCGTGACGCCATCCATCCGATACTGGTCGTGAAAATAGACCGGCAGGATGCTGCAGAACCCGACGAATCCTCCGAACGTCACGCCGTACAACAGACAGAGCCAATAGGCCTTAGGCTGTCTGATCATGCGTGCTAGATGATGCCACCACTCCACATCGCGTTGATCGCGCACGCTCGCCGATTCGTCCCGCACGGTCATTAGAAAGAACAGCATCGTTACCGCGATCGGTACGAGCATCGCGCCGAACACACCATGCCACCCCATCGTCTGTGCCCAGCGCGGCGCCACATAGAGAATGAGCACGGTTCCGATATTCCCGGAAGCCGCCACCCCGAGCACCAATCCGTGATGCGCAGGCGGATAGGCATGCCCGGCGAGGGGGAGCGTGACCGAAAAACTGGCGCCGCCGATGCCCAGCAGCAGGGCCAGTATCAATAACTCATGGTACTCATGCACGCCCAGCCACCCCCACCCCACCACGAGCAACTCACCGACGATAAGCACGAGCCCCGTTGCCTTCGCGCCGAACCAATCGCTGCTCCAGCCGGCAAGAACCCGAAGCAGCGCGCCGCCTAAAATCGGGAAGGCCACGACCACCGCCGTCTCCGCTTCTGTTAGATGCAGATCGTCGGCGAGCACGATACTCAGGGCGCCAAGCAGCAGCCACACCATGAAGCTCACGGTTAAGTGCAGCCAGGCGCCGATCAGAGTCGGCCAATGTCCGCGCGTGAGCACGCTGAATATGTCCGTCATCGTGAATACAATCCGGTAGAATCGAGCACTATAGGGGACCGCGTTTCATCCGCGCAAGAGAGCGCTCTACGGTCATCCGCTCCTTTGTCGGACGCCGTGGTTCTGTTATAGTTACCGATTTGTATGGCCAAATCGAAAGACGAACTCGACGAAGAGCCTATCGAACCGGAGGTGCTCGAGCCGTCGGACGGGGAGGTGCTCGAACTGTCCCCGCCTCCCGACGTCATCGATGCCTCGCGTGCCGATGGTCGCGAGAAGACCCAGGCCACGGACGTGGTGCCGGTCACGGCACTCCAGCAGTACCTAGCCGAGATCCGCCGCTACCCTTATCTTTCCAAGGAAGAAGAACTCCAGCTCTTTCACGAGTACCGCACGCAAGGCAGCCGCGAGGCGGCGGTGAAACTCATCATGGCCAACCTCCGCGTCTCCGTGTCGATCGCCGCTGAGTATCTCCACACCGGCGCCGATCACATGGATCTGATTCAAGAAGGCAACGTCGGCCTGATGCAGGCGATCAAGAAGTTCGATCCGTCGAAGAACGTGCGTTTCTACGCCTACGCCGCCTGGTGGTCACGGGCCTATATCCTGCGCTACC
>JBKJWE010000426.1:0-3363 GCA_046717045.1 Nitrospiraceae bacterium
CGAGCAATGTTCGCAGTACCATTTTGGGCTTTGGTCCGTCGAGGGAGAGAGGCGGTCGTACACGCGTCCAAAGAAATCCTTTCCAAGAGACAGCTTCATCAGGGCCGTACCTTCTGCGCCGCAGCCGTTGCATGAACCGGTCGAAGCATTCATAGAAGGGTTCTCCGTAGCGAAACACCAACGACAGAACGCCCAAATCTTACACCACCCTTTTGCGGACTGTCCACCCGCGTTTAGGGGAAGAAAGGGACACCTGTCGGTAGAACGTATATAATCGGAATGGGTTCTGCAGTGTCGAGGAGACGGGCCATGGTCATCGGCGTTCCGAAAGAAATCAAAGATCACGAATACCGTGTGAGTGTGGCGCCTGATGGGGTGAGAGCACTCACGCGCGATGGACACCAGGTGCGGGTCGCATCATCGGCCGGGGTCGGCAGCGGACACTCTGATGCGGACTATGCCAACGCGGGGGCAACCATCGCCGGTTCGAATGAAGAAGTCTTCCGCAAGAGCGACCTCATTGTGAAGGTAAAGGAGCCGCAGCTCTCCGAATGCCCGCTGTTTCGTCCTGGGCAGACTCTGTTTACGTACCTCCACTTGGCCTCATTGCCGGAACTCACGAAGGCCTTGCTCGATGCCAAGGTGACGGCGATTGCATACGAAACGATTGAAGCGAAGGACGGCACATTGCCGACGCTCACGCCGATGAGCGAGATCGCAGGACGCATGTCGGTGCAGATCGGCTCGCGCTATCTGGAAAAGACTCAAGGCGGGAAGGGGCTGCTCTTAGCCGGGGTGCCGGGCGTGGAGCCCGCGCATGTCGTCGTCTTAGGCGCCGGCGTCGTAGGAAGCGCCGCCACGCGAATTGCGGTCGGCATGGGCGCTCGCGTGACCGTGATCAATCTCGATCTCGAGCGACTGCGGTACCTCGATGATCTTTACCAAGGTCGAATTGTCACGCGGGCTTCCACTCACGCGGCGATTGAAGAATCGGTGTTGGCGGCCGATCTCGTGATCGGAGTCGTGCTGGTGCGGGGCGCACGCGCGCCCAAGTTAGTCTCCCGCGAACTCGTTGGACGTATGAAGCCGGGATCAGTCATCGTGGACGTGGCGGTCGGCCAAGGCGGCTGTTTTGAAACCACGAGACCGACCACGCACTCAGATCCCGTTTATGTCGTCGATGGCGTGCTCCACTATGGGGTGGCCAATATGCCGGGCATCGTGCCGCGCACCTCGACGACGGCGCTGACGAACGCCACATTCCCGTTTCTCCAACGGTTGGCAATTCAAGGTGTCGAGCAGGCCATTCGATCCGACGCCGGGTTGGCCAAGGGTGTGAACTTATCTGGCGGCAAGATTACCTGTCGAGCTGTTGCCGACGCGCATGGCTTGCGTTTCGACCCTCCGATGTAAGACAATCGATTCCTTGTTTCTTTTCGTGTTAACCAGGTCGGGGCGTAGCGCAGCCCGGTAGCGCACTGCGTTCGGGACGCAGGGGTCGGAGGTTCAAATCCTCTCGCCCCGACCAAACTGCACTTCGTGTGATCCGGCGGCTCACCAAGCGAAGCCTCTCCCGATTGCCGCCGCCGGAAAAGCCCTCCAGTGTGTTTTTTTGAAATATGATACTTGCTCGTGCCGTGCTGTCTGAAGCTGGTCGTAATGGCTGCTCGCGGATACACCGCCCGTCTGTTCTGCTCCAATTTCCCCTAGCTGTAAATTGCAAAACGCGTGACCCTGTTGCAGAGGTATGAGAGTATCCGCTGAAGGGAGCGACCGCTGCGATGAGTGAGTCGGTTGAGCAGACTCCCGTGCGTGCGAAGATGGTCGTTAAAGGCCTGGTACAGGGTGTCGGGTATCGAGCCTTCGCGGCTCGAGTGGCATCGACGATGAATCTGCAGGGCGGCGTCAGGAACTTGGACGATGGGCGCGTCGAACTGGACGTCGAAGGCGCCAAGGCGCGTATCCTCATGCTGATCGACGAGTTGAGAAAAGGACCTCCGGCGTCGCGCGTGACGGCGGTCGAGGTGGAATGGAGCAAGGCGACCGGGCGATTCTCAGCATTTCAAGTATGGTACTAGCGGAGTGAATGGAGCGATCGACTGACGATGACACGCGGTGACGACGAGATTCAAGATCTGAGCGAAGCGCGGCGACACGCGATCAATCACGACAACGAGGACGCCGTCGAATCCTCGTCCGCCGACGAGTCGCGCGACGATGAGCCGAAGTCCAATCGCCGTTCTGAAGGCTTGGATACCCTTAAGAGCTATTTGCGTGAAATCCGCCGGTCGACGCTCCTGACCTTTAAACAAGAACAGCAGCTCGGCAAGCGCGTTATGGCAGGCGACGAACAGGCTCGCCAGCAAATGATCGAATCGAACCTGCGCCTCGTGATCAGCATCGGCAAGCGGTACATCCATCGAGGGTTTCCCTTCTCCGACATTGTGGAGGAAGGCAACCTTGGTCTCATCAAAGCCGTCGAGAAATTCAATTATAAACGCGGGTTCCGGTTCAGCACCTATGCCTCCTGGTGGATTCGTCAGTACATCGAGCGGGCGATCATCAATCAAGGCAAGCTTGTGCGGCTGCCGGTCCATGTGGTGGAGCGTCTGAATCGCTATCTCGGCAAGGTCGAGCAACTCGTGCAGGCGCTTGGACGAGAGCCGACGGCGTCCGAAGTGGCGGCCAAAATGAAGACGACGGAAGAAGAGGTGCTGGATCTGAAGCAGGTCGTCCGCACGACCTGCTCGCTAGACAGCCCGATCGGCGATCGGGCGGACACGTTTTTGCGCGATGTCATCGAAGATCCGATGTGTGCATCGCCGGCCGACACGGCGGAAGGTGTCATTCGCCGGGCTGAGATGATGAGCTGGGTGAAGGAGTTGCCTGAGAAAGAGCAAACTGTTATTGTGTCGCGGTTCGGACTCGACGGGAGCGAGGCCAAGACGCTGGAAGAGATCGGCCGTGAGATGGGACTGACCCGCGAACGGGTTCGCCAGATCGAAATGGCCGCGCTGAGCCGCTTGCGCCATACCATCGAGCGAAAAACCATGACCCAATCAGACTTGCTTTAATAGATGGCCGCCGTCAATTATCACGCCCTCATTCGCGAAGTACCCGATTTCCCCAAGCCCGGAATTCTCTTTTACGACATCACCACGCTCCTGAAAGATCCCATGCGTTCTCGGCGATCGCGGACGAGCTGACGGCCTATTATCAAGACCAGAAGGTCACCAAAGTCGTGGGGATCGAATCACGCGGATTTATTTTCGGAGGCGTGCTTGCGCAACGCTTGGACGCGGGGTTTGTGCCCGTCAGGAAGCCGGGCAAGCTGCCGGCCGATAGTTTTGAAGTGAAGTATAG
>JBKJWE010000427.1:0-3258 GCA_046717045.1 Nitrospiraceae bacterium
AGGTACGGTTCCAGTTTCCCCAATCTGGGCCAGCAGAACACCGTTCCTCAAATGGTCGGCACTGGTTGTCGGTGTTCTTATCTTCCTGGCTATCGCGAGCTTCTTGATCCTCAAACGGCAACTGCCCGCACTGATCGAACGCCAACTCAACGAGCGGGTCGAAGGCTACCGGTTTTCAGTGGGCCAGGCGATCCTTTCTCCGACACTGTCGCTCGAAATCCGGCAGTTGACGATGATCCAGACAGAACATCCGGATCCTCCGGTCGCAGAGATTCCCAAATGGCGCCTCAGCATTCAGTGGCGGCGCATTTTCTCCGGGGTACTGGTCAGCGATAGCGTGATCAGCCGGCCAACCCTCCACATCACCTTGCCGCAGGCGAAGACGGAACTTCAGGAGGAGGTTCCAATCCATCAGAAAGGATGGCGAGATGCCGTGTATTCGTTTTATCCCGTCAAGATCAATGAGTTTGCCATTGACGATGCCGACGTCACGTATGTGGATCAGGACCCGACCAAACCGCTGCACTTCACCCACTTGAATCTTCTTGCCGGGAACATTCGGAATATCCGGTCCTCCAATGACGCGTACCCCTCTGGTCTCGAACTGGACGGCAATATCTTCAGGTCAGGAAGGATTCAATTGAAGGGCCACGCCAATTTCCTGGCCGAGCCCCACGTGGGCTTCGGGGCAGATCTTGCCTTGCAGCAGGTCGCGCTCGAGCCGTTGCTCCCCGTCACAGGGCGATACAATATTCAAATCCACGATGGAGTACTCTCGGCCGTGGGTCATCTGGAATACACCTCCGAAAGCGAGATAGAGGCGAACTTGAAGACGCTGACGATTGATCATGTCCACGTGGATTATGTCCACAGCCCCGCCACGAAGGCAAAAGAAAAACAGGTGGGCCGAGCAGCCGTGAGGACCGCCAAAAAACTGGGGAACAATCCGGAGACATTGATCCGAATCGATCATGCGGAAATTACAAACAGCGAATTCGCCTTTGTCAATGAAGAGGCCAAGCCGCCATATCGCTTGTTCGTAAGCAACGGCGAGCTTCAACTCGATAATATCAGCAACCATCTCAGCGAAGGCAGCGGCAGCGTGAAGCTCACAGGCAAATTCATGGGCACCGGCCACTCGGTGATCAGTGGGACATTTCGACCAGAGACGAAATCCCCGGACTTCGATCTGAACATCAAGATCGAGAAGATACAGCTTCGTGCCATGAACGGGCTGCTGCGTGCGTATGGCAATTTCGACGTGACCGCCGGCCTGTTTTCTCTGTATTCCGAGCTACGCGTCAAGAACGGCCGGGTAGAGGGCTATATCAAACCCTTCTTCAAAGACATGAAGGTGTACGATTCGCGGCAGGATGAAGAGAAACATCTATTTCACAAACTCTATGAGGGTCTGGTGGGGGGCGTGGCTAAGTTGCTGGAAAATGCACCTCGGGAGGAAGTCGCCACCAAAGCGGATATAGCGGGACCCCTGGAGAACCCCAAGAGCAATACCTGGCAGACTCTCGTCAATCTGGTGAAAAACGCCTTTTTCAAGGCATTCCTTCCCGGCTTTGAAAAAGAAATCGGGTCTCGATCGTAATCCCGAGACGCCCGACTCCGTCTTACCCTCGATACAGTCGCAGGCAGTGAGCAATACCGGACAGACCGTATAGGGTCACAAGCGCATACTGTGGCTCGCCTTTCCTGCTTTCCATTGGTGGAGTCCCTCATGGCCAAGACCGTTGCGGACATGCTGGTTGAACGACTGATGGATTGGGGTGTCGACATCGTGTTCAGTCTGCCCGGTGACGGCATCAATGGTATTTATGAAGCCCTGCGTGTGCATCGAGACGCCATCACAGTCATTCAAGTCCGTCATGAGGAGACGGCCGCTTTCGCAGCTTGCGGTTACGCGAAATTTTCATACAAACTCGGCGTGTGCCTGGCCACGTCGGGACCAGGCGGACTTCACCTGTTGAACGGCCTCTACGACGCCAAATCCGATGGCCAGCCCGTCCTCGCGATCACCGGCCACACATTTCATGACTTGATCGGCACGCATTACCAACAAGACGTGTCTCTCGACAAGGTCTTTATGGATGTCGCGGCCTATAACGAGCGTGTGATGGGACCGGCTCATGTAAACAACGTGGTTGACGAAGCCATGAAAACAGCAATTGCGCGACGTTCGGTAGCCCATATCACCATTCCCAAGGACATCCAAAAATGGACCGCTGAGGGCCCGCGCTCTTCCACGAATATTCCGAAACACAGCGGGGATATCTCCAGCGATGCGCGGCCGCTGCCGCCGAAGGCCCTGATCGAACAGGCTGCAGCGATGATAAATGCCGGATCGAAAATCGCCATTCTCGCAGGACAGGGCTGTCTTACGGCGCGCCATGAAATCTTGCAGTTAGCTGAATTGGTGGGCGCCCCCATCGTGAAGCCGCTATTGGGAAAAGCGGTGGTGCCTGACGATAGCCCCTATACCACCGGTGGAATCGGTTTACTGGGAACAGCACCGTCGCAAGAAGTACTGGAAGGCTGCGACACCCTGATTATCGCCGGCAGCAGCTTTCCCTATCTCGAATTTTATCCTAAGCCCGGCCAGGCCAGGGCCATCCAGATCGACATCGATCCCTCCCGAATCGGCCTGCGCTATCCGGTGGAAGTCGGCCTTGTCGGCCAGTGCAGGGATGTCTTGCGCGTCTTGCTGCCGCTCATCCAGGCGAAGACGGATCGTCATTTCTTGGAACGGGCCCAAGCAGACATGAGGCGATGGAATGCGCTGATGGAAGAACGCGGTACACGCATGGACCTCCCGTTGAAACCCCAGGTGGTCGCTCGCCAGTTAAATCAGTTCCTGCATGACGACGCGATCGTATGCTGCGATACCGGCACCGTGACGACGTGGGCGGCCCGTCACATCCACATGAAAGGCGAGATGCAATTTTCTGCCTCCGGTACCCTGGCCTCAATGGGGAACGGCATTCCCTATAGCATCGGGGCGGCAGTGGCCCATCCTGGTCGCCAAGTTGTCTGCATCACCGGAGATGGTGGGCTGACCATGCTGTTGGGGGAACTCGCCACGCTGGCGAAATACAATCTGCCCGTGAAGGTCATCGTCTTGAAAAATAATGTGTTGGGCATGATTAAGTGGGAGCAGATTGCGTTCGAGGGCAATCCCCAGTACGGCGTCCAGTTGCTACCGATCGACTTTGAAGCGGTGGCGAAGGCTTGTGGAGTGGCCGGCTATAC
>JBKJWE010000428.1:0-2649 GCA_046717045.1 Nitrospiraceae bacterium
TGCGCAATCCCGACAAGTTCGGCATTACGATCCACAAGCAGGACGAGTACGACCTGCCGCTGGATTACTACTACACGTTGAACGAGCCGAGCACGCTGTCCTGCCTGGATGCGATGCAGCTTTGCGAAGAGTTCTACAAGAACGATTTTCATCCCTGGGCTGTGCGCGTGAACGCGCGGGAGCATGTGTTCCTCTATATCTCGAAGTTCGGAACGAATACGTTGCCGCAGATTTATGCGAAGCAGCAGGTCGCGGTCGGATCGCCCGAAGGCGTGTCAGGCCTCGTGACCTGGCCGGTGGCGATGAGCGAAGGGGAAGACGGAAAAGAGGGGATGTCTCGGGTGGTCAGCCACGGGGTGGGATAAGTGGGGAGCTTATAGCGTATGGCTTGTGGCACGAACGGGAGCGGAGTGGGTCGTATAGCGAATCGCTCTGGTCCGATTACGTGCTATAGGCCATATGCTATAAGCTCTTAGCTCTTATCCAGAACGAGTAAAGCAGAGAGCAGTGCGTAGGCGGCTTCAACGAGTTTGGTCATCTCTTCGGCCTTCTTGTAGGCCTGCATGTATTTCTTGGGGTTGTTGGTCAGATTTGCGTAGCGGGCGGGGTGCCAGTTGTACAGCTGCACTCGTCTGGCCCGGGCGAGGGTTTCGGGGGTGATGGGTTGGGTGAGTTCCAGTACCGCCAATGCATGGTGCACATCTTCTTGGCTCAGATCGGTCATGGGGCGAGTCTGACAAAGCGGAACTGAATCTGTCAAACCATGCTCACAGGACGTTGAAAAATGCCCCCAGATTCCCTCTCGCATCGCTCAAGCTCAACGTCCGGAATAGAGTACGCATCGCCTCTTCGCTCGCTGCGGCCTTGCCTGCGGAACGGCGCGTCTCTGGTGATCGATTGCAAAGCAATCGGTGGGCCGGGTGGGTGGAAAACATTCGCCGGGCTGGGCGGTGAGAAGGATCGGCCTTTTTGACCATCCTGTGGGAATTTGAGTCGAAATCATGCCTACTGTTTTGCCGATGCTCCAGCCAACTCCGATTTTCGAGAAGAAGGACTATCGTGATGTGCTGCGCCGTGAGATGGACGCGGGAAAAATCCCGATCAGCCTCGGGCGCGATTGCCCGGTGAAGTGTGAGTTCTGCTACGAACTCGACCACTCCTATCGTGAAACGCTCGACCCCCCAAAGACTACTGACGAAGATTGGAAGTACATCCTCGATTACATCAGCAGTATGCCCACGGATCCGAAGCAGTTCTGGTGTTTGGGCGGCAACGAATTCATGGAATGGACCGATCTCTTCCTTCATCCCAAAGCCATGGAATGGGTCGAAGACTTTCTCAAGTATACGGATAAGAGCATTCAGTTCTTTACGGTCGGGTTCGTACACGTGCCGAAGATTCATCAACTCGTGGCGCAATACCCGGGCCGCATCAATTTCGAACTGTCCGTCATTACGCTCAGCAGCTATCGTGAACGACTGATGCCGCACGCGCCGTCGATCAAGCACTTGATGAAGGTGCTGGATGGCCCCGCTGTGTCGTCGGCGAACTTTTATGCGTTCGATGCGCATACGATGTCGAAGGATGCCGCCGAGATTTCGGCGATCAATCAGAAGTGCGTACTCTGGATGGGGACGCTCACGCCCGTGCGGGGGCTCAAGGAGGATACCGCGAATCTGATGCGGCAGGGCCGGAAGTATCTGGCGGATGAGGCGCTGCGGATCTACGACGGCGGCTTGCCGAATCTTCAGACGATCCATACGGAGGCGTACATTACGGCTTTCTTGAACCGGAAGCGGATTCTCAGCCTGTTCGACTCGTTGGAGTTGGACAAAAAGGACACGGTCGTCGCTGCCTGGAGCGTGTACAAAATTCTGACGACATACCGAAAAAACAAAGCGAAGTTTCTGTATGTGCCGAATGCGATGCTGAGCGGGGATTCCGACTGCACCGTGTTGCTCACCTTCGACGATATTGCCCGCCGCTTGACAACGGAGAAGATCGTCTATCTCCCCAAGTGCGTCATGCAGTCCGGCCGCGGTCCCTATACCGACATCACCGGCGTGACGCTGGAACAGTTCACGAAGAAGACGGGCGTGGTTGTGAAGGTGCTGCACAAGGTGGATACCCGATTTGCGAACGAACAGCTCTATCGGAACGGCTCTTTGCACAATTACGTTGAGAGCTATGTCAGAAACCCGCTCGTGCAATCCTACGAATCGCTACCTCGGCCGGCGTGATTCAGGGACCTGTGACGCGCGATGAGTGACGGGTGGTAGAGGGAGGCCGCATGTCTGCGCAGCGCTCGCTGAAGTTCTACCAAGCCGACGTCTTTAGCTCTCAACCCTTCGGCGGGAATCCGGTCGCTGTGTTTCCCGAAGCCGAGGGATTGAGCGACGACGAACTTCAGCAGGTCGCTCGCGAGATGAACTTGTCCGAGACCGTGTTCGTATTTCCCCCCACCGACAAGGCGGCTGTCGTTCGGCTGCGGATCTTCACCCCGACGCAGGAGATTCCCTTTGCGGGGCATCCGGTGATCGGCACCTTCTTCATCTTGGCCCAGCTGGGCATGATTACGGTCAAGGAGTCGGTGACGCGCTTGATGCAGGAGTGCAATATTGGATTGTTTCCTGTGGAGCTGCATGCCGA
>JBKJWE010000429.1:0-4969 GCA_046717045.1 Nitrospiraceae bacterium
CCTATAATGTCGCGTAACCAGATCTCACAAATCAAGACCGCGTCTGGAGGTATGAGGTCCGGGATGCCTTTCTCCCGATGGGCCAAGTGGGGACTGATGTGAACCTTGCGATAGCCGCCGACCTTCATGCCCATCAAGGCGTGCTCCACTCCGGGCATCGTCTGACGGCTTCCGAGGACCGTCTTGTGATCGACGAAAGTGACGCCTCCTTCGACTCGAATCATGTCTTTTGGAAGATGCTCCACCTGTCTCGCATTCAGCGGAACTGTTGTAGACGACCCGGTCACCCTTCTGGGCTTGCGCTCCGGCCCCTTCACGTTCCTCAAGCAGTTTGAGACCACTGAGTCGTTTCATTAAATTAATACAAGAGGGTTCGAGAGGTCGCTCCAGTCTCTTCCCGCTCAGCCACAACGACGGACACGCGGCCGATTACGCGGCCATCTTCCGTTTCGACATCCACACGCCAGTCGCCGGGATCGAGCTGCTGCTTGAACGTATAGGCCCGATAGCCGCCCTCACGGCCGCCGGCGATCTTGATCGGAATCTTGTCGGCATGGGTGAAGGGCTTGTTGCTCTGCGTTCGGAAGTACCAATGGTGGTAGACGGTCGTGTTTAGCGCGACCGGGGCAAAGACGGCAGTAAAACAGTACACCGGCTCACCTGCCGGGAAGGGATTCTGGGAGCGCTTCCAGACCTGATACCATTCGCGATTGAAGCTCAACACAAAGCGCTCATCCTGCTTCTGGACCTCACGATACATGCCGCCGAACTTCATCGAGAGGGGCACCGGCGGAATCCAGTTCAAGAAGTAGAATCCGACGAGCACCCCCACAAGAGCGACGGCCGGTCCTCCGACCAGCACCGCTTCTTTCTGGGAGCGGTCCGGATTGCGCCGATAGATCAGCTGCACGACGCGCAGCGTCACTCCCGCGCTCAGCAGGGCTCCGAGCAAAAACACCCAGGTCCCAATCATCCCGACCATAACGGGTAGGAAGAAGGTAAAGAAGCTGAAGCAGGCCAGCGCGTAGAGCGCGATGAGCAAGCGCAAATTCGAAAGGCGGTCTCTCAAAAACTCGTTGCCCACCAGCAGTAACACGAGGACACCCAGAAACACTCCCGTGCGTGTGAGCGTGGCGCTACGCGAATAAAAAATGGCGTAGGCGCTGAAGAGCCCGCCCAGAAGAAACTGGATCGCCATCGGATAGTAGGGGCGCCCCTTGATCAGAAATCTGGCGAACAAAGAGCCATGCGGTTTGATCGCAGCCGGCTCCACCGCCGCCACACCAAGCCGACCGGTCACCACGATCAAGAAGCCCAGCGCGACGAGATAGAGGAGCAGGATGAGGTTATCCTGAAGACGATCGATGCGGGTCAGCGTCAGCGTGTCGTAGGTGACGCCGGAGGCAAAGAACACCGCGGGCATGAAAGGTTTGCCAAAGGCCGATTGGATCTTGGTAAGCGGGCTCATATCCCCACTGTGCGGAATCTGCGCGATTTGTTCAATGAAAAATCAGATCTTAGGAGGGGCGCCCTGTCACGCGTCACGCGTCTTCAGACAAATGCCGGCAACGGTGCATACACAACCGGAAGACCAATGAGCCGCTCCAACCATCCGGCCATTGCGTCTTCTTTCAACGGCGCTCGATTCAGGCGAGCCTCGATCTGGAACTGTCCGTTGTATCCGACGATGCCGATGATCGCGGAGGCGTCGTCGGCGTCAGGAAGCAGTTCCTGCGTTTGGAACTCACAGAAGGTCGAATAGAGGCGGCCGTCTGGCTGGATGGCGTCCAAGATTTCGGGCAGATCGTCGAGGGGACAGTGAACGGAGCAGCGATACACCGAGCGGGGCTTCGGCTCGATCGCTTGAAACTCTTCCAGCGCCTCTTCGGAAAATCCCGTCAGGTAGGCCCGCACACCTGCCGGCTCCGGCGCATAGGTCGCCGCCAGCTTGCTGGCCGGCACGAGAAACTCGAACGCATCGACCGTGTTGTACTCGAACTGGCAAGGGCCAAAGGCATCGGGCCAGGAACAGAAAAATGGGATGGAGGGATCGGTGGGCCGCACGATCACCTGATCGTTTTCGATACTCGTTTCAATCGGCAAGTCGAGCGCGGTAATGGCATCGAGAAAGGCCGTCCGCCGCTCGTCCAGCCATTGAAGCCGCTGCGCGTCGCCGCGCTTCTCGCCCGGTGTGATGACCTCGCTCGTCTGGAGCCTGATGCGAATGAAGGAGTGGGCGTGACGGAATCCCAGCCAGAGCATGCTCCGCGGGTCATGCAACTGGAGCGGCTCGCGAATACGCCAGGGATGGCTGATGGAGCAATAGGTGGCGGCGTCCTGATAGCGCTGGTAGGTCGTATGGTAGGCGCCGGCGAGGAGAAAGAAATCGCCTTGCCAGCCCTCACGCACGTGAATCAGCGTGACATCTTCGGTGGCCCAGGCATCGAGTTGATCGAACTCGTCCGGCGTATGGACCGTCCATTCTTCGATGTAGCAGATGACGTCTTTCGCAGGCACCGCCGGCTTCAACCCTAACGCCGCGAGGCGTTCACCGACGGCCAGCACCTGGTGAAAGGTCAACGGAGTGATAGTTTCCCAACGGCGTTCACGCACTCGATGCGCGCTCCCTGGCCGGTCAGCGGCTCGGCCGGACCGCCCGCAGGTCGATCATTGTATCCGCCAGGTACCGATCGAACCCGTCTTTGAGCGTCGCGGCTAAAAGTTGCTGCACATCCTTCTCGCTGAACCAGACGACCGTATCGTGCTGCGCGCCTTCGATTCCACGGGTCGTGGTGCTTTTGTCGATAGTATTCGTGGCCACGACAATCAGCTTGCTGCTTGTCGTCACGGCAGTCGAAAAGGGTCGGCTTTTGGCGTTGGCGGAAAAATCCAAAATCTGCCCGCTGATGACGATGTCGATATCATTCAGATTAATGACCGATGCTGTCGAAGCCACGAGTACGTTCCAGGAGCGGTCCTTCCAGCCACGTGTCTTGAGTCGATCCGCGAGCGCTTCCGCGATGACGTCGCCCAATCGTTCGCCTGCCACATTGAAATAGGTCACCCCGCCCCAAAGATGCGTTCGCATGCCGAGGCGCGTCTTATCCATCCGACGGTCCTCAAACGGCTCGATCACAATCCTAATCAATTCCGGTTCCATGTACTGCGGCGATGTTTCTTTCGTGACCGGATCGAGGTAGAGAGTTTTCCCCGTTCCGCCGCACCCGGCCGTCGTCGACAGACTAGCCAAGAGAATCAGTCCTACGATTACTCGTCCTACCATGTGTGTCACAATAGCAACCTCCTTGCTCTTGAGCGCATCGTCGCCCCCCGTCGAGGCGGGCCCAGTCTACCCAAACCGGCCATCAATCACAAAGGGTAAAGTGCGATGTTCCATTACCCATGACGCTCCAAGACGACCCTCAGGGGATCACGATCGGACGCATGGCCCGGAAGGTCTCTCGTCCAAGCCCGGACCATTCCTGCGCGCAGAGTCGCGGATGGTCGAACTCTACGAACCGGACGATCTTCAAAAACGATCGCTCGGCCATGATGGCGGCAATGCTAGCCTTCCTATCGTGGGCGATCGGCAGGGTATAGCCCTCACCCCGCTTCCACTCCCATAGCGTCGGCGCCTGAGAGAGTTCCAATCCCTGCCCAGCCACGGCATGGAACCGATCCACGAGATTCTTTTTGTATCGCTTAATAGCGCCCCCCTCGAGGATCCAGGCCAAGGCGACATGGTGGCCCCACCAGAAGAGGGTCCGGAACGTAAACTTCTCATCCCCGACGAAATGTTTCGGGCAATCTAAATATTGGTAGGGACAGTCTTCGAGATGCTCGCCCTTGACGAGTTGCGACTTCGTGGCGTCGAAGCCGGGCGGTGCGATCAACTCCGAGGCGGCCACTTCGGCTTTCAGCAGCGGCTGGAGGGCTTGAAGCGAGTCTCGCACCTTGGCCATAATCTGCGCCTTGGCGCGAAAGAATTGCTGATCCGCCATGAGGGTTGATTCTTCGGTTGTAAATCCCGGTCTGGACATCATAGATCGGCAAGAGGAACGACTGAACCGCACCGATTACTTTTGATGCGTTTCGAAGAGGGACACCTTCACGTAGAAATGCGACCGACATTCAGCACAACGAATCACCAGGGCATCGCCGAAGACATCCATTGAACGCAGCGATAAGGCCCGCGCATGCGCGCCGAGACAGGAAGCCAGCGATGCCGTGCCATCGGCCGGCACCGCCGACGGCGACGGAGCCGAACCGTCCACCCCCGCCCCAGCCTGTATGGTGATCGCCTGAAAGGTCGCGTGGTGCACCATGCGACAGGAGCTACAAGTGAGAATAACGTCGCGACCTTCTTCAATCCGCTTCACCGAAAGACACAGCGGATGCACCGACCAACATTGTTGGAGAAACGCCCCGCTGCGATAGATCTGCCCCATGATTGTGTCTCTCCGAATACTCGCCGATCGTTAACCGGGTGCGGAGAACTATTCTGGCACGCCGCAAACGTTGAGATCTCGCACGTCTCAGATCACCAGGCGAATAGTCTACAGGATGGTCAAAAAGGCCTCTCTTCTCACCCGCCCAGCCCCGGCGCGCCAAGACGCGCCGCTCCACAAGCAAGGCCGCAGTGAGTGAAGAGGCGAGGAGGTACATACCAAGCTTCGCTTGAGCCGCTCGCTTCGATCATATGCGAGCGGATAGTTACTTTGCCTCAACTAGACTCCTCCGTACGTCGAGCCTCTGAGCGACGCGAGAACGCCGCTCGGTGAAACGTGCGTCTTGGCGCACTGGGGCCGGGCGGGTGAGATCGTAGACTTTTCAGCATCCTGTCACAGCCAAGCCAAGGCGACCATGACAAGAACACCAACAACATAGGGAATGATGCAGGAGAGAAGCACGGACGATCGGGCCTGATCCGCCGAGCCGGACCGAGCGAGCTGTTCCTTGTAGATGAATT
>JBKJWE010000430.1:0-6776 GCA_046717045.1 Nitrospiraceae bacterium
GCTCTATCATGGGGGATGGGGCTTCGCGGCCAGCTCGATTTGCTCATCAGAGGAAGTCCCGCGCGTGGCCGATCTCGCCGTGGAGATTGCGAAGGGATCGGCGTCGCTCGCCATCGAAAAAGTCAAGCTTGCCGACGAGCCGGTTTACCGCGACCGAGTCGTCACCGCCACACGGATCGATCCCTGGGCCGTGTCCTTGGAGCAGAAAACCGCGTTGCTGCTGGAGACGATGGAAGTGCTGCAACAGCAAGGCGGTGTGGTCCGAAGTACGGCCGGCCTGTGGCTGTGCCGCGACCGAAAACTCTTCGCCTCGACGGAAGGGTCGCATCTGGAGTTCGACCTCTTGGCGTTAAACGGAGAATTCACGGCGACAGCGCGTCAGAAAGGACGATTCGCGTCACGGAGCTACTCCACGCCCCATCTCCGAATGGGTTACGAACTGATCGACGAAGCGCGTTTCTCAGCCGAAGCGCCACGCATTGCGTCCCAAGCCGTCGAAAAAGTGAACGCTCCCGTGATCGACGCGGGCGCCTACGATCTTGTCTTGGATGCGGAACATCTCTCGCTCACGATGCATGAATCCTGCGGCCACCCCAGCGAGTTGGATCGTGCTCTCGGGTACGAGGCGAACTACGCCGGCACGAGTTTTCTGACGCCCGATAAGCGCGGGACGTTTCGCTACGGTTCGTCTCACGTCAATTTGATCGCGGACAACATGGAGCCTGGCACCTTGGCGGCGACCGGCTACGACGACGACGGCGTGGCCTGCCAGAAGTGGGACATTGTGCGCGACGGGACCTTCGTCGGCTATTGCACGAACCGTGAAGTGGCGCCCAGGATCGGCGACAAACGGTCGAGAGGGTCGAATCGGGCGGACAGTTGGGGGAGCGTGCCGATGGTCCGTATCGCAAACATCGGATTGGAACCGGGAACGGGGTCGTTCGACGACCTGATCGCCGACGTGCAGCACGGGATTTACATCGAAGGCCACGGGTCCTACAGCATCGATCAGCGCCGGTATAACTTTCAATTCGGCGGCGACGCCTTCTGGCTCATCGAAAACGGCCGGCGTACGCACATGGTCCGCGATGTGGTTTACCACGGCATCACGCCGGAATTCTGGGGTCAGTGCGACGGTGTCGCGGATCGCCGCCATCGCTGCCTGTTCGGGTTTATTACGTGCGGGAAGGGGCAGCCGGGCCAGTCTGCCTGGATGACCCATGCGGCATCGCCCGCACGATTCAGAGGGATTAGCGTGATCAGAGGAGGCGCGAACGCATGACGGTCGCTTCTCACAAGACCTGGCCGAAGATGACCGGTGGCGACGAGTTTCGTTTTCTCGCCGACCTGGTCCTGAAGCGATCGGCCGGCGATCACACGATCGTCCGCCTGCACGATCAACATAGTGGGACGACCAGGTTTGCCAACAATCAGATCGTTCAGAATGTGGATACTCGCAGGGGTTCGCTCAGCGTGACGGTCGCTTTTGGGCAACGACAGGGCACGGCCAGCACGACGGATTTTACGGCCGGAGCCCTTCAGGATACGCTCACGCGAGCAGAGCAGCTCGCGCATCTGTCGCCTGGCGATCCGGAATATCTTCCTCCGGTAGATCAAGCATCATACCTCGCAGCTCCCACAACCAGACCCGAGACGGCGGCAGCGGGACCGGCTCGGCGACTCGAGTATGCGAATGAAGCCATCGGACAATGTCGCATGGAAAATCTCAACGCGGCGGGCGTCGTGTCCTCGTCCTCCGCGACCGTCGGCCTCGCGGGGAGCACGGGGCTCTTCGCGCACGAGGCGCGCACTGACGCGCGGTTTAGTCTCACGGTGCAAGACGGTGAGGCCACCGGATGGGCCTCGGCTGCGCATCGCTCCATCGACTATTTGAAGATTCAAGAGCGCACGCAGGCGGCAATCGGTAGGGCCAAGCGAGGAGTGGACCCAAAAGAGCTTCCGCCGGGTCGGTACCGGGTGATTCTGGAACCGGCCGCGGTGGCGGGGCTCTGGAACTGGTTGTTGTGGATGCTGGACGCCAAATCGTACGAGAAAGGCACGAGTCCTGTCGCGGGGAAGCTGGGGCAGCCGATCGTCGATCGGCGCGTCAGCCTCAAGAATTGTCCGCTTCACCCGGATCTCTTCGGCATCGGCTTCACGGCCGATGGTCTGCCTTCAACTGAATCCACCTGGATCGATCGCGGCGTCCTGAAGCAGCTTTCCTACGATCGCTTCACGGCGCACACGAAACAGATTAAGACGATCCCGACCTTGGAGGCGCCCTGTCTCACCGTTGACGACGTCGACGCGACGCAGGTGCGGGACCTCGTCGCGAAGACTCAACGGGCGATCCTGGTGACGAACTTCTGGTATATTCGGACGGTGAATGCAACAGATCTGACACTCACAGGGATGACCCGAGACGGGACGTTTCTCGTGGAAAATGGCGAAGTCGTGTCCGCAGTGAAGAATTTTCGGTTCCACGATAGTCCCTTGCGGGCGTTCAATCGCGTGGTCGCCTCTACCGGCCCGTCGGAAGCAGTCACCTCGGAGACGAGCAAACTGTTAGTGCCGGCGATGGTGTTGGACGATTTTCATTTTTCCAGCGTGACGAAATTCTGAACGAGGAATAGGAAACGCCGTGAGATAAACGGTCCGTATCAGCCTAGGCGTTCTGTCCCTCATGGATTACGCCTCGCTCAGCGGAAGCGATCAAGAAACCATGAGATCATGACCCTCTGGGAGGATTAGGGGCGGGCTGTCGTGATCCGCAACGTCGACAAGGATGAAAAATCACAAACCGCAGCCAATCCGTTATGGCTTTCTGATCGCGTTCTTTGTCCTGGCCGTGGGCGTCCTGAGGGCGGATGCGGCGGCCAGTCCGCCATTGCTCGATAACCTCGGCACGCTGCATCACCCCATTACGACGACGTCCCTGCTAGCGCAGCAATTCTTCGATCAGGGCTTGCGGTGGGTCTACGGATTTAACCATGAGGAAGCCATTGCTGCGTTCGAAGAAGCCGCGCGGCAGGATCCACAGGCCGCGATGGCCTATTGGGGCGTCGCGCTCGCTCTAGGTCCCAATATCAACGCACCGATGGCGAAGGGCGAGGAACGGCGCGCGAGCGACGCGATCCAAAAGGCTCGCGCCCATGCCACATCTGTTTCGGCGCCAGAGCAAGCCTACATTGAGGCTCTTGCGAAACGATATGTAGCTGCCCGCAAAGCCACCAGAGCCACTCTCGATAAAGCCTACGCAGATGCCATGCGAACCGTTTGGCGACAATATCCATACGATCCCGACGCCGGAACGCTATTTGCCGAAGCGATGATGGATCTCCGGCCCTGGGACTTCTGGACGGGAGAGGGCAAGCCAAAGCCCGGCACGGAAGAATTCGTTGCGGTTTTGGAGGGAGTGCTCGCGAGACATCCGGACCATCCCGGCGCCTGCCATTACTATATCCATGCCGTCGAAGCATCGAAACAGCCGGAGCGGGCGCTGCCCTGCGCCGAGCGATTGCCCGGTCTCATGCCGGGGGCCGGCCACATCGTACACATGCCGGCGCATATCTACATTCGGCTCGGGAAGTATCACGAAGCGGCCGAACGGAACGAACAGGCCGCACACGTCGACCAAGCCTATTTAGCGGACCATCACCCCCATGGTGACTATGCCGATGGGTACTATTCACACAACCTGCATTTTCTGTGGGCCTCCCTGATGATGGAAGGGCGCAGCGTGGATGCGCTGAAGACCGCGCGCGAGCTGGTGAAGACAATTACCGACGACGAGGCGCGTAAGGATAAGTGGAAGGAATGGTACCTCCTGGCGCCGCTCTACACCTTGATCCGATTCGGCCAGTGGGACGAGTTGCTCCGCGAACAGCCGTCGCCGCAAGGCTTGCGCGTACGGGACGGCATGTGGCGGCTCGGCCGAGGATTGGCCCTGGCTTCGACCGGGCGGCTTCTCGGCGCGGAGGGTGAACAGTATGCTTTGGCGAACCTCACAAAACAGCTCAAACGGGACCGGACTCACAAAGAACAGATTTCTCGCACGCTGCTGAAGATCGCCGAACGATTTCTGGTCGGCGATATCGCCGCGCGGCGGCAGCGTTATGATGATGCCATTCGTGCGTTCAAAGAGGCTGTTGCCCTGGAAGACGGCCTGCCCTATACAGAACCGCCCCATTGGCCGTTCCCGGCGCGCCAGTATCTGGGGACTGTTCTTCTGATGGCCGGTCGTCCAGCAGATGCTGAAACAGAGTATCGCACCGACCTCGCCAGAAATCCCGGAAACGGCTGGGCCCTCTTCGGGCTGGCCCAGAGCCTCAGGGCGCAGAAGAAGCAAGAGGCGGCCGCCAGGGAGGAGGCTCGATTCACCAAAGCCTGGGTTCACGCCGATGTACCCTTGACCGCTTCCCGATTCTGATCGATTGGATCGACTGCGCCCATGATGGAGGATTCATGCGATTTATTGTCGGAGTAATGGGGCCGGCGAAAGCTAAGAAAAAAGACCTCGACCATGCGCGACTGCTCGGTGAACTGATTGCCCGTCGAGGGTGGGTGGTGCTCACGGGCGGCCGCGATGTCGGCGTCATGGATGCGGCCTGTGAAGGGGCCAAGCGGGTCGGCGGCAGCTTAACGGTCGGGGTGTTGCCATCCGTCAGGGACAAGGTGTCCCGCCACGTCGACGTGGCGATCATGACGGAGATGGGCAGCGCACGAAACAATATCAACGTCTTCTCTAGCGACGTAATCGTGGCCTGCGGCCTCAGCGGATCAGGAACCGTGTCGGAGGTGGCCTTGGCCGTGAAAGCAAGCAAGCCGGTGATCCTGGTCGGCGCTACGCCAGTCGAAACGACGTTTTTCAAGAAACTAGGACAGAAACTCGTCTCATCCGTTAGCACCCCGGAGGAAGCGATCGATCTCATCATGAAACAGATCGAGCACTAGGCCTTCAGGCGGGCATCCGTTTGTCACCGAACGGCCGTAGTAGGATGTAAGGCCTGGCGCGGCGAGACGACAGAAGGCTTGAGGAGGAATATCTCATGACAACGACCTACTGGCTTCGAGTCCTATTGATGGGCGCCCTGATTCTGTCAGGCATCGTAATCCTTCATATCTCAAACGGAGCGGGTGCCGCACCCAATGCATCGGCCAAAGCCTACTTTGCCGGCGGCTGCTTCTGGTGCATGGAAGAAGCGTTCGAAAAGGTGGATGGTGTGATTGCGGCCGTCTCTGGCTACATGGGAGGCACGGTCCCGAATCCCAGCTATGAAGATGTCTCGGCCGGCCGGACCGGCCACGCCGAGTCTGTCGAGGTGCAGTACGATCCGTCGAAAGTCACGTATACCCAGTTGCTTGAAGCCTTTTGGCGCAATGTGGATCCCATCACGCCGAACGCGCAATTCTGCGATCACGGGACGCAATACCGCGCGGCCATTTTCTATCAAACCGAGCAGGAAAAGCGATTGGCCGAGGAATCCAAACAGGCGATCGAGCAGGCGAAGCGATTCAGCCAGCCGATCGTAACGCAGATCGCCTCGGCCACGCCGTTCTACGCGGCGGAAGACTATCACCAGGACTTCTACAAGAAGAATCCGATCCGCTACAAGTTCTACAAATACAGCTGCGGTCGTGCGCAGCGGCTGGAGGAGTTGTGGGGGAAGTCTTAGAACGGATATGAATCATCAGCCACCAAATACTACCTTGATCAGGCTGATCGGCGCGATCGCGGTCCTGAACGCGCTGCACACCGGCGATCACGTGATGAGGGGCGATTTTCACGTGCCACTCGACGCCAAGTCGGTCGCATTTCTTGTGATCATCGTAGCCCTCTTCGCGGTCCTTGGAATTGGTCTGTGGCTCTATCGAGAGAATCGAGTCGGGCCTCGTTTTTGGACTATTACAGGAGCCGTCGGACTTGCCTTCGGCTGGTTATCGCATTTCAGTCCCTCGACAGACCAGCCAGCCCACTTCATTTTCGAGTCCTATCATTCCCCCTTCGCCGGCTCCTTAGCCGTGGCCTGTCTCCTCACTCTCATGGCGCTCGTCTCCATCGCGACGATCTATAGTACCTTCCTCTGGCGTACCTCCGGTGTCGACGGGACTTTTTCCTTCCGCGCGCAAAAGTAGACACAACTGGCTGTCTTTGCACGAAAGCCAAACGAGCTTTCTCAGCTCAAGGCAGAGTTCCTCTATGTCTTCATCCACTTAGCTTCTGGTCGATCGTGGCATGGATGTTGAGGTACAGCAGGAGGTTGGAGTGGAATTCGATGGAAAGGCCGTCTGACAAAACAGTGAAGCCATGGCTGACTGCGATGCTCGCGGGCTGCACCGCCTTATCTGTGGGGCTGATCATTGTCCTGTTGCCGACGCAGACCAAGTCGGATTTCGACGGTCATTTGCGCTATTCACAACGAGAGATTCGCCGCGCGATCGTGTTCTACGCCAAACGCTATCGGTTGGAGTCAGCCTTGCTGCGGGCGGTCATCAAGACTGAGTCGGATTTCCGTCAGGACGTCGTCTCGCGTAAAGGGGCGGTTGGATTGATGCAGCTCACACCCGATACGGCCGCCACATTGCGAGTGGCCGACGTGCACGATTCGATTCAAAACATTCGTGGAGGGGCGAAACAGCTTCGCCACTTATTGAATCTCTACCACGATCACCTTCCCCTCGCGCTGGCGGCCTACAACGCCGGCGTCCAGCGAGTGAAGGGGGGTAAGGTCCCGCGTATTCGAGAAACCCGGACCTACGTGCGAAAGGTCATACAG
>JBKJWE010000431.1:0-5990 GCA_046717045.1 Nitrospiraceae bacterium
AGACGTACGGATCGTTGAATTGCCCGATCGAAACGCGGGCGTCGCTCAACACATCCCCGGTCAACATCACGCGCTTTTTGACGAGATAGGGAATGCGATATTCCCGGCCCGTATCTTTTTCCAGCGCGCGTTCGAATAGGACCTGATCACCCTCCGGGACCTTGGCTTCGACCTGTTTCAATACCTCGGCTTCTTTCTCTTTCGGAATCCGCGCAGGCAAATCCATCTTCATCTGATTATCTTCATCCAACATCTTGAATTCCAGCAACGCCGTTTCTTTGATCAAGTCTTTGGCGCGCTTGGGATCTTTGCCGCCCGGCAACTGCACGACGATCTGCTTTAAGCCCTGTCGCTGGACCAACGGTTCCGCAACCCCAAACTGGTCGATGCGGTTTCGGATCGTCTCCAACGCTTGATTGATCGCCGAATCTTTGATCCGCTTGACCTCGGCGTCGCGCAAGTCCCACACGATGGTATTGGCCGATCCGGCAGATTCCGTCTCCGTAAAGGTCGGATATTCGTCGAACAATTTCTGAATCTGCGCCTTCAACTCGGCATTCTGGAACTGAACCGTAATCTGGGCCGGCCCCGTTCGCTTCACCGATTCAGCGGGGATCTTTTTCTCGACCAAGAAGTCTTGCAACGACCCCACCGAACGATCGACGGCGATCTCGACCGCGCGGTCCTCGTCAACTTCCATCACGAGGTGAATCCCACCCTGCAAATCGAGCCCAAGCGTCACGCCCTTGTTCGGCAAGACCGCCTTGAGCCATCCCGGCAACACCTGGAAGAACGAGGGAAACGACGGCAACGCCAGAATCACCGACATCGCCGCCACCACGGCCAATAATGTTAAGCGCCCACCCACCTTTTTCATATCGTCTTCGACCCCTTTGTCCTGTGCGACTTATGAATCTTTCTCTTCGTCGTCGGCGCGCAACCGCGCAATATGTTCGCGTTGAATGCGAATCTTTGTGTTGTCCCCGATCTGCAACGTCGCCGTCTCTTTCCCCAGATTCGTCACGGTGCCCCAAATACCGGAGGCTGTGATCACCTTATCGCCCTTCTTCAGCGCCGCCAGCAACGCCTTCTGCTGCTTCTGCCGTTTCTGCTGCGGCAGGATCAGAAGAAAATAGAAAATCACGAAGATCAACACGAACGGCACCAACGAAAGCAGCGTGCCCATTCCCCCGCCTGACCCGCTCCCGCCCAGTCCCTGCGCCCATGCCACCGATTGCATGACCATACCGATCTATCCCTTCTCGATGCCGTTAATCGCCCGACTGACGCCGATGGTCGTCAGCCGCCTACGCCGCATCGCCCTTGTCTCCGATCACCCTGTCGCGAGACGTGTAAAATTCCTCACGAAATTCTTTGAATGTCCCCTGCCCCACAGCCGATCGTACCTGTCGCATCAGGTCGGCGAAATACCAGAGATTATGGATCGTATTGAGCCGAGCCCCGAGCATCTCTTTCACATTGAACAGATGATGCAGATAAGCACGAGAATAGCGCGCGCAGACCGGACACCCGCAGCGCGGATCGACCGGTTGTTCATCGCGGAGATACTTCGCCTGCTTGATAATGACTCGGCCGAAGCTGGTGAACAGCGATCCGGTCCGACCATGGCGAGAGGGCACGACGCAATCGAACAGATCGATCCCGCGTGCCACGCCCTCAATCAAATCTTCCGGCATGCCGACCCCCATCAGATAGCGAGGCTTCGTGATGGGCAACTCTGGGACCGTCACGTCCAGTATTGCATACATCTCGGCCTTCGCTTCTCCGACCGACAATCCGCCGATAGCATAACCGTCGAATCCGAGCCCGACCAGATCGCGCGCGGCCGTTACCCGAAGCTCTGGGTCTAGCCCGCCCTGCACGATCCCAAAGAGCGCCTGATCGGCCCGACGCCGACGATCCAGGCAGCGCTGGGCCCACAGTTTGGTGCGCCGCACGCCGTCATGCACCTGATCGTCAGACGCCGGCAACGCCACGCATTGGTCGAAGGCCATGATGATGTCCGCCCCCAACGCCTCTTCAATCTCAATCGCAGTTTCGGGTGAAATAAAATGGGTCGACCCGTCCAGATGCGACTGAAAGCTCACGCCGTCGTCGCTAATTTTGCAAAGCTTGGCCAAACTAAATATTTGAAATCCTCCACTATCGGTCAGGATCGCCCCCGGCCATCCGGTGAAGCGATGCAGCCCGCCCATTTCTGCGACCACCTTATGTCCCGGCCGCAGATAGAGATGGTACGCGTTGTTCAGCATAAGCCGAAATCCCAGCTGTTCCAAATCGATCGGATCGATGCCCTTGACCGGCCCCAACGTCCCGACCGGCATGAAGGTCGGCGTGTCTACCTGGCCATGCACCGTGCGGATCGAACCCACTCGCGCCTGCGTCCCGGTGTCGTGATGTCCGACTGAAAACTCCACTTGCCTCCTCGGTCGAGCTACATCTGCTCCGGAGCTGAAATGCCTAGCACAGCCAAGCCGTTTTTCAAGACCTGCTGAATCCCTCGCATGAGCGCCAGCCGCGCAGCCGTCCGTTCAGGGGTCAACACTTCCTTCTGTGGGATTTCACTCGCGGGCAATCCCTCGGCCACTGCCTCCGCCAGCTCGCGATCAGCGGCTGGCGGCAGAATCCGGTGCTTGTTGTAAAACGTGTGCAGCATCCCCGCTAACTGTTGTAGATAATAGGTCATGCGGTGCGGCTCATAGGCCGTGGCCGCGCCTTCCAGCACGGATGGATAGGCGGATAATTTTCGAATTAATCCCAATTCATCGGGGTCCGTTAAGAACGACAAGTTCGTGTCGCTGGTCGGAGGACAAGCGATGCCGCGCGACGCAGCGACCCGCCAAAGACTGGCGATACGGGCATGGGCATATTGCACATAGTAGACCGGGTTGTCGGCCGAGCGCTGTTTGGCCAGCTCCAGATCGAAATCGAGATGCGTCTTGGAATCGCGCATAAGAAAGTAGAATTTCGCCGCATCTGCGCCGACTTCCTCAATCACTTCGCGGAGCGTGATGAATTCCCCCGTCCGCTTCGACATTTTGACTTCCGCGCCGCCGCGTAACAATTTGACGAGTTGTACCAGCACGACTTGCAGCCGATCTTTCGGATGGCCATAGGCCTGGACGACGGCCTGCATGCGAGGGATATAGCCGTGATGGTCCGCGCCCCAGACGTCGATCAAGACATCGTAACCGCGCTGCAGCTTGTCTCGATGGTACGCGATATCGGACGCCAGATAGGTGTATTCGCCGTCCTGTTTTTTGACGACGCGATCCTTTTCGTCTCCGAAGGCGGAGGACCTAAACCAGCGGGCTCCTTCCTGTTCGAACATGAAGCCGCGCCGCTGCAATTCATCCAGGACCCGCTCAACAGCCCCCGACGACATCAGTGAGGCCTCACTGAACCAGGATTCGAAATCGATCCCAAAGGACCTCAGATCGTCACGGATCACGCCGAGCATTTCTTCATAGGCGAAGGCACGACAACGCTCTTCAACATCAACAGGTGTAAGATCGCCGAGCGCCGAGCCCAGCCGCTGTTTTACTCGCTCGGCTACCGCCGTAATGTACGCACCATGATAACCGTCCGCAGGAAACTCGACGGGCCGACCGGAAAGTTCCTCATAGCGGGCATAGACGGACGCGCCTAAGAGCTTCATCTGCCGGCCAGCATCGTTGATGTAATATTCGCTCACGACGTCGTAGCCGGCCGCCTTGAGCAGCTTTACCACTGCCTGCCCGACTGCCGCGCCGCGTCCATGCCCGACGTGCATGGGACCGGTCGGATTCGCGCTGACATATTCGACGAGCACGCGGCGCCCCTTTCCGACATCGGATTGCCCGTAGGCCGCGCCGTCGCGCTCGATTTCTCTCAAGACCTCCTGCCACAGGGTGGGCTTGACGGTCAAATTCAGAAATCCAGGCCGGACGATCTCGATGCGATCGAACAGCTGTTCTTGTTGGGAAAGATGATCGACGATGATTTGTGCGATGTCTTGTGGAGCTCGTTGCTCGGAAGCTGCGAGCGACATTGCCACGGTCGAGGCGAGATCTCCCCACTCAGGGCGCTTGGGGGGATCGAGGCTGAGTTGGGGCCAGGCTTCCGACTTCAGTTGGCCCCGTTGCCTGGCTTCATTCAATGCGCCGAGCAACGCCGTTGCAACCATTTCTTGGACCACCCCTTGCGACACAAAAGTCTCCTAAGTCCTTACCAATGAAAGGAAAAAAGAACTGGTCACTGTAGCATATGGGCTGGGTAGGAACAAGGCGGGGCGCCCAGAATCTCTATCGAGGAACCCCTTCATGTACGGACGCCTGAAAGGCTAAAAGAACCTGGCTCGCCTGTATCTCGAAGGAGAGACCCCCGGCAAGAATAGTGACCTGCGCACCACGCGGAGCCCAACGCTCAGGATCGGTCGGTCCAAAAAGTGCGACAGTCGGAATTCCAACAAGTGCTGCGAGGTGCGTCAGACCGGAATCATGGCCGATGAAGAGCCTGCCCTGCACCAAGAGGCCTGCAATAGTGACCAGATCGAGCCCCTTTAGTACCAACGGCTGCGTTGGTAATGCATTGAGAAGGCCTTCAACCTGAATTTGGTCCGCCGGACCTTCCAGAATCACCGGAATCGCTCCCTTGTCTTGAATGGCCTCAACCACCGGCACGAGAATCTCCAGCCCGACGCACTTTGCTCGACTGCCGCTACCAGGATGAATGAAGACGAGAGTAGCACTGTCGGAAAACCCACGCTGTCGGAGATACTCCTGTGCTGGGGGACCGAGCGTACTTGCGCCAGACGGTGAAAAGCCTTCCACCGATTCCGCTGGATCTTCACCAATAATTTCAAGAAACCGATCCGACTGATGAATGGCCTTCAGGTCATCTGAAAATGGGGATCGCACAATCGCCTGTCGCGCACCGAATGACCGCAGGCGCGCCGCGAATCTCCCCTCGGCATCCTGCATCCACCCGACTGCAAGGTCGCAATAGGACAGCCATTCCTGCCATCGACCCGCCGATTGGCCTGATTCGACAAAGAGACTTGCCGCTTCCCTCGCCTGCAACGACGCCCAGTCATCGACAATGTCGCATGTCGCCAGGAGACTCGACACCTCTGGCCCTGCGCAGAGGGCAAGTCGATGGCCGGGGAAGCGGGTACGGAGCCGACGCATCGCTGGAACGGCCAGCAGCACATCGCCGAGCGCGCCTGGGTGAATCATGACGACCGTCCGCTTCATGGCCGACCAACTCCTATCCATGGCGGCGGCGGTCACCGAGGATTGCCCGCGCGGCGGCCAGATCTTCCGGTGTGTTGACGTTGTGAAAGGACCGGGCGTTTAGATCGACTATAGTCAGGTCCGTCTCTGTAACATACCGGACGGTCAAGGATCGATCGGCGACCATCTGCTGGATCTTGAGATGGCGGGTTTGAATCATCTGCTCGACGATGGGAAGACAGGCCTTGCCATAGAGGGCGTGCATGGGATGCAGTCGCCCAGCAAGCTTGGCCATGACGATATCCGACGTGCCGGCCAAACTGGTGAAGGTTGCAATCACCGCAGGATCCAGAAAGGGCATGTCGCAAGCGACAATGAAAATCGATGGGGTCGTCGCCGTCTTCAGTCCGGTATAGAGACCGCCCAGGCTACCGCAATCGGGAATGAGATCACGAAGAACTGTCGTCTCGGCTTTGTCGAGGGGCGGACTATCCTGCGCAATGACGACGAGCACGTCGCGGAAGGCCGATTGAAGTATACGAAGCCCTCGATCGAGCAACGTCTCCTCCCCAACCAGCAGATAGCGCTTATCTTCGCCCATCCGGCGGCTCTTCCCACCCGCCAGAAGCACCCCGGTTACGTCGGTCCGCATCATGCCCTCGATCATACGCCAAAAAGAAAGAGGGGGTGGGTCAACCCCACCCCCTCTGAATCTTCCGATTCTCCCCGTTCAGCGGAACGTTAGAGGGTCTTCCC
>JBKJWE010000432.1:0-3328 GCA_046717045.1 Nitrospiraceae bacterium
CCCTCTCCGCTGATGGTACGTCCACGCTACACCCTGTCATGACGCAGCACAGCCGGTTGTGCCGCTCCGCTGCTCTTCGGCACGCAGCAGCCAGTCTGCTTAAGCGATCCCGTGACAGCAAATTGCTCATGAACCGTAAAGACCTCCCAGGCGTTGCCGTCAGGATCACTGAACCAGAGTTTGTCCTGGCGGGCGAAGCAGCAGGCGATGTCTTCTTCGACCTTTTCGAGGACGCCCTGTTCTTGCAGCCGCTGTTTCCACGCTGTCATCTCAGCGGTGGACTCGACCTCGACACCCAGGTGATTCACCCTGCTGATCTCGCCGGTGGACGAGACGAGAGATAAGTTCAGAGCGGGCGCCGTTAAATCGAACTTGGCATAGTCCTCCGTCTGCTTCTGTGGTGACACGCCGAACACCTTTTCATAGAACTTGACCGATGCGGGCACATTGCGGACGTCTAATGAGATGTGTGGCCTCATGGGATGCTCCTTTCAAGAATGACGGGGCCAATTCCCTCGTTCATCTCTATAGACGGAGATCCCTTGAAAAGGACGCAGGTCTCTACCCTGCCGTCGGATGAGAATGGCTCGGAGAGACGACCGGCCTCAAGAGGGGTGAGACGAGCGAACCGACGAACATACCGACGATGGCCATCAAAAAGCCGACCAACTGCGGCGGCCAGATTGAATCGACTGAGCCAAACAGTTCCAGCATGAGCCATGTCGTGAGCCCCGCCGCAATGGCGCACAAGGCGCCCTGTGTGGTGGCGCGCGACCAATAGAGACCGGCCGCAAGCGGCACGAACGCCGCCACCAATGTCACCTTGTAGGTATTGACGACCAGCGTATAGATGCTGGCATTGGACGTCAGCGCGATCGTCAAGACCACCGCGGCAAAGCCTACCAAGACCACCCGCATCATGCGTAGAACCTGCCAGTCCGCTAGATCGGGCAGCATGCGCTTGATGACGTTTTCGCTCAGAGCGACCGACGGCGCCAGCAACGTCGCGCTCGAACAACTCATGACGGCCGAAAGGACCGCGCCGAAAAAGATGATCTGAGCCACGATCGGAGTGTGCTGGAGAATCAAGGTCGGCAGGACTAGTTGCGAATCATGCTCGAGCAGCGCCCCGAACTTCACCGGGTCGATCAACGTCGCTGAGTAGGCCAGAAACATCGGCACGAAACAGAACAGAAAGTAGAGTCCCCCGCCGAGGACCGATCCTCGCACCGCCGTCCGTTCATCTTTCGCCGAGGTGATGCGCTGAAAGACATCTTGCTGGGGAATCGACCCCAGCATCATCGTAATGCCGGCGCCGATAAAGGGAATCCACGCGCTCAGACTGGCCGGTGGAAAGAAATCCAGCTTGCCGGCCTGCGCCGCATGGCTGACGACGGCGCCCACCCCACCGGTCAACCCGCTGACGACGGACACAATGTACAGCAACCCCCCTACGATGACACTGAGCTGAACAAAATCGAGAATGGCCACCGAGAACATGCCGCCGAACGTCGTATAGGTCAGCACGATCGCCGCACCAATGATCATGCCGACCTGCTGACTGATACCGCCGTCCGTGACAACATGGAGCACTAATCCAAGCACTTTGAACTGCGCGGCTACCCACCCGAAATAGGAGGCCACCACACAGAGGGTGCAGAGTACTTCCACTGTTTGGTTGTACCGCACCCGATAATAATCGCCGACGGTGAGGAGGTTCAGTCGATAGAAGCGCGGGGCAAAAAACAGCCCGGCGAGAATCAAACAGAGGCTCGCCCCAAACGGATCGGCGACGACGCCACGGAGGCCTTCTTTGACGAAGGTCGCCGGCATACCCAACACCGCCTCTGCGCCAAACCAGGTGGCGAACACCGTCGCCATGACGATCGGCAGCGGCAGCGAACGGCCGGCAACGGCGAAATCCTTTGCATTGTGCACGCGCATCGAGGCATAGAGCCCAATGCCAACGGACACGAGCAAGTAGAGAATGACAAACGAGAGAAGCATAGAAAGAGTGGCGGGATTCTAGCGGGGAGCGCCAACCAACGCAACGGAGGATGCTGGCGCACCGACCTCCCTCCGATGCTATGTCGATTTCGGCAGGCAGGTCCACCGTGACCTTCTCCCGCCGCAATCCGACGAACCACGGCTACTCTTCGCCAGATATCGTTAATCTTCAATGGAGTGACACCCTCCCCACCCCTGTTATCTCCCTCCATTGCGTGGTAGGGTGTATGTAGACATCCACAGGGAGGAAGCCCATGCGACAAGCGACGCTCCTTCGACTTGACTCCCCGAGGGAGGACCAAGCCCGTATCACCTTATTCTTCCTTCTCATGCTGGGATTAGGACTCGTCCTTGCGGCTTGGCCCGCTCACGCTGCCGATGTGCAGGGGCCATGGGAATGTTCCAGCTATACCGATGAAGCCCATACCCGGTGCTTGGAAGCCTTCGTCCAGGCGCAACGCGATCAGATCGCGACGCTCCAAGGGCAAGTGCAGGCCCAACAGGACACCGTCAATCAATTGAAGCATCAGATGGATCGTCAAGCCGCCGCCAGCGCCAATGCCCAACAACAACCGGCCCAACCCCCGACCATCGTGCAAACCGTGCCGCCGCTCTACTACTATCCTCCCGTCGGCCTCGGTCTCTATTTCGGACGTCCTTATTTCTATGGCCCACCCTACTTCTATCGTCCTTATTTCTATGGACCGCGATTCGGCTACGGCCACAGAGGGCGTCGCTGGTAACCTGCCGCACGGGGCACAATTCTCTTGAGCACTCACTCAAGATCGCATACCCTACATACACACTGAACTAGCGGCGGCGCTCGCCGCAATCATTCACAACGAAAGGACATTGCATGCGCATCCTCGTATCTTGTGTGACCGTCGTTTGCGTCCTGGGGCTTTCATCGGTGCTCGCCGCAGTCCCGGAGCCGACAACCGACGACCAGAAAACGTTCTACGCCCTCGGGCTGATCATCAGCCAAAACCTTGCAGGGTTTGCGCTCAGCGAATCGGAGATGGAGATGGTGAAGTCCGGCGTCACGGACGGGGTCCTGAAGAAGACGCCCAAAGTCGACTTGCAGACCTTCGGCCCGAAAGTCAATCAGGTGCAGCAGACTCGCGTCGCAGCGGCGGCCGAAGTTGAGAAGAAAGCGGGGGCTGCCTTTCTCACTAAGGCCGCGGCGGAATCCGGAGCAAAAAAAACCGAGTCCGGTGTGATTATCACGACTATCAGGGAAGGGAAAGGGGCCACCCCGAAAGCCACGGACACCGTGAAGGTGCATTACCATGGCACGCTAACGGACGGCACGGTGTTCGAC
>JBKJWE010000433.1:0-10926 GCA_046717045.1 Nitrospiraceae bacterium
CCAGCGGGAAATCGCTCAGCAAGTGGGGCTTGTCCTGTTGGTCGGCGTGATGATTTTCGCCTTTTGGAACGATCTCGAACGGATGTTCTCACGATAGATAATGAGTTCGAAAGTCTGAATGTCGAACACCGTTATGTCACTGGAACCTTTCCTCACTCAACAGCACTTCAGACTTGGTGGCGGTTGGGCGTGACGATGTTTTGACCTTCCTCACAGAACCATGCGGACCTCTCAGGTATTGATTCCCACATTGCGGGAAGACCCGGGCGAAGCGGAAACCGTGAGCCATCGGCTCATGTTGCGTTCTGGCCTCATCCGTAAAGTCGCTGCCGGCATCTACACCTATCTTCCCCTCGGACTTCGAGTGATCCGAAAAGTCGAACAGATCATTCGCGAAGAAATGAACCGGGCCGGCGCGCAAGAGCTGCTCATGCCAATCGCCTCACCGGCAGAGCTCTGGAAGGAGACCGGACGGTGGGACCACTACGGCAAGGAATTGCTCCGCTTCAAGGATCGGCATGAACGCGATTTCTGCCTCGGCCCTACCCATGAAGAAGTCATCACGGACCTCTTTCGCAGGGAGGTCCGGTCTTATCGCCAGTTACCCCTGAATTTCTACCAGATCCAGACGAAGTTCAGGGATGAAATCCGCCCTCGCTTCGGGCTCATGCGCGGACGAGAATTCATCATGAAAGATGCCTATAGCTTCGACGCCGATGAGGCAGGAGCCAAAGTCAGCTACCAAAAGATGTACGACGCCTACACTCGCATCTTTACTCGATGCGGACTCACGTTCCGCGCCGTCGAGGCGGACACGGGCTTGATCGGCGGCGAGGTGTCTCACGAATTCATGGTCTTGGCCGACACCGGTGAGGCCACAGTCGTTTACAGCAACCAGGGGACCTACGCCGCCAACCTCGAGCGAGCCGAAGTCCTTCATCCGTCGGAAACCGATCCCACCCCGCACCGCCCACTGACGCCCATCGCAACACCCCAACGGCGAACCGTGAATGAGGTGACACGATACTTGAATATTACGTCACAACAGCTTGTAAAGACGGTTATCTACAAGTCTGATGATATGACTGTCGTGGTCCTCATCCGTGGAGATCATGACGTGAATGAAGTCAAACTCGCACGGCTGCTGAACGCTACAGAAGTCGAGTTGGCTGCACCGGACACCGTGAAAGCACTCACGGCCGCTCCTCTCGGCTTTGCCGGTCCAGTGGGGCTGAAGAACGTGCGAATCCTCGCTGATCATGCGGTCAAGAGCATGAAAAACTTCGTGGTGGGAGCTAACCAAGCTGACACGCATTACGTGGATGCCAATTGGAATCGTGATTTCACGGTGGATCAGTTTGCCGACCTTCGCAATGCGCAAACCGGCGACCTCTCCCCGCGCGGAGAAGGTACGCTCACGCTCGCCAAAGGCATCGAAGTAGGGCAAGTCTTCCTGCTCGGCACGAAGTACAGCAAGAGCATGAATGCCACGATCCTCGACGATCAAGGCAAAGAGCGCCTGGCCATCATGGGGTGTTACGGCATCGGAGTGGGACGAACCGCCGCCGCGGCCATCGAGCAGAATCATGATGAAAAAGGGATTATCTGGCCCTTTCCCATCGCGCCGTTTCACGTCCATTTGTTGCCGCTCAGCCAATCAGCTCAGACCATACAAGTCGCCACGCAGCTCTATAGCGATCTGGGATCAGCAGGCTTCGAAGTCCTCTGGGACGACCGCGACGAACGAGCCGGCGTGAAGTTTAATGACGCTGATCTCATGGGAGCGCCCTTTCAGGTGATCATTGGCGACAAGGGGCTCGCCGAAGGCGTCATCGAGATCAAGACGCGGAAAACCGCAACTAAACTCAAGCGACCCCTGTCGCAGGTCGTCGCATACCTGGCTCAGGCAAACACCGCGTCGTTGTCTAACAGCTAGTTGCCCTTTGTGCTCAGACTCGCCCAGCCTAAAACCGCCTTTTTCTTGCCTTCCGCTCTCTATCAGCTACACTGGCACTTGACCGGCTTCATACGAGCTTTCATATCGTCTACAGCGAGGAGTGTGCCTCATGGCGGCCAATCCCGCCCCTCAGAACCTGCAAGAATTACAGCAAAAGGTGGAGTTCGCGGAGCACGTCAAGCGGATCACCACCCAAATTCACGCTGCGAGCAATCTCGACCAAATCCTCCTCGATCTGCACAAGGATATTCTGAGCCTGTTCGACGCCGAGGATTTGACACTCTTCGCCTTCGATTCGGAAAAGAAGGAAATCTTTTCCAAGGTTCCCCACGTCGACTCCATCGAGGAAGTGCGTATTCCCATCACTGAGCAGAGCCTGGCCGGCTTCTGCGCCAAATACCTTCGCCCGGTGAATATCAATGACGCGTACAATATCGCGGAACTCCAGGGCATTCACCCAGCGCTCGGCCACGACACCTCGTACGACAAGCGGACCGGATTCAAGACCAAACAGGTCCTCACGTATCCCATCGTCGCCGACAACAAATATCTCATGGGCGTGTTCCAGCTCTTGAACAAGAAGAACGGCAGCCGCTTTACGCGCAAAGACGAAGAATCGGTGGCGGAAATTACCAAGGCGCTCGGAATCGCCTTCTTCAATCTCAAGAAGATCACCAAGAAGAATCCGACTAAGTTCGATCTGCTTGTCACGAATAACCGCATCACCCAAAATGAGTTGGACAACGCCATTGCCGAGGCGCGCAAGAGCATTTCTTCGGATCTTGAAAGCATCCTTATCGAAAAATTCAAGGTGCCGAAAATCGATATCGGAAAGTCGCTTGCCGCGTTTCATAAATGTCCCTACATCGAGTACAGTGAGCGCACGTTGGTCGATATCGAACTCCTCAAAAATCTCAATGTTGACTACCTGAAGAAAAACCATTGGATGCCGCTCAAGCGGGACCGAACCGCCATTGAAATCCTGACGGACGACCCCGGCGATCTGGATCGTGTCGCCGATATCAAGCGGACCTTCCCAGGCCTGAACATTCGTTTTGCCGTCAGCCTACGTCGAGATATCGTTCAATTTCTCAATACGGCCACGGGGCAGAGCAATGACGCCGGCGGACGCAAACTGGATGAAAACGTCTCCGATATTCTTGGCGAACTCTCCATCGAAACCCAAACCGAAGCGATGGAAGAGGGGGGCGGCGGGCTGGATGAGAATGACAGCGCCATCGTTCGATTAGCCAATCAAATTATTGCCGACGCCTATCGTCAGAATGCCTCGGATATTCATGTCGAACCGTATGGCGAGAAGCGTGAAACGATCGTCCGCTTCCGCGTCGACGGCGACTGTTTCGAGTACATGAAGATCCCGCAAAGCTACCGGCGAGCAATCGTGTCCCGTCTCAAAATCATGGCTAGTCTGGATATCGCGGAGCGACGCAAGCCGCAGGACGGCAAGATCAAGTTCAAACTGGGAGGCGACCGGGAAATCGAATTGCGTGTCGCAACGATTCCGACCGCGGGCTACAACGAAGACGTCGTGATGCGTATTCTGGCCGCCAGCGAGCCACTGCCGCTCGATAAAATGGGCTTTTCAGACCGCAACCTGAAAGGCATTAAAGACATCGCTGAGAAACCGTATGGGATTATTCTCTGCGTGGGTCCTACGGGTTCCGGAAAAACCACGACACTGCACTCCGTCCTCGGCTTTATCAATACCCCGGAGATCAAGATCTGGACGGCCGAGGATCCCGTCGAAATTACCCAATACGGACTGCGACAGGTGCAAGTTCAACCGAAGATCGATTTCACCTTTGCCAAAGCCATGCGGGCATTCCTCCGAGCCGACCCAGACGTCATTATGGTGGGGGAAATGCGCGATAAAGAAACGGCCGAAATCGGGATCGAAGCCTCGCTCACCGGTCACTTGGTGATGAGCACCCTCCACACCAACAGCGCAGTCGAAACCGTGACCCGTCTCCTCGACATGGGCTGCGACTCCTTCAGCTTCGCGGATGCCATGCTCGGCGTCTTGGCTCAACGTCTCACTCGTCGTGTCTGCAAGGACTGCAAGGAACAGTATGTCGGAACCAAGGAAGAATACGAGGAGATTCGGCAAGGTTACGGCCCGGAGCATTGGGATAAGCTCGGCATACCTCAAGATAACACCTTCCGCCTGAACCGAGGGAAGGGCTGCGAGACCTGCAACCGTTCCGGTTTCAAGGGCCGAGTCGCCATTCACGAGTTACTGCTGGGGAGCGACAGAATCAAGCGGCTCATTCAAACAAGGACGAAGACCGAAGAAATGGTGAAGGCCGCGATCGAAGACGGCATGACGACGCTGATGCAGGACGGCATCCAAAAAGCGTTGCAAGGCCATACCACGTTTAAAGAAGTGAAAGCCGTGGCCATCAAGTAGTCGGCACGCCTCCTGTCATCCGCTCCTCGTTTCTTGCTGAGTGAGTTGCCTTCCTCCCCACCCTTCGGCAAAGCCTGAATCCTGCCTTTCTGGGAATGGGTCCACCATGGCCGACTGAGAAAAACCCTTTAATTGTCTGAATAGACTAGGTGCGAGAGGAACTTGCGTAGGCGGGTTTCATTGGCCCGAGAAACCGTCGTGAACTCGATCCCGAATGTTTGTTCGCTTCCCCATCGGACGGTGGCATCGACGCTGATAACTGTGGGCTGATCCGGCAGACGCAGACTCATGGCAAGATGATCTCCAGGATTCATCGCGGCCACGCTCATGACCTTCGCCCCCTTGATGGAGACATCGAGAACTACACCCAGTCCCGTCCGCTCGGACGACAGCCAGCGCTCAAGACCCACACGCGCAAACGAACAAGCAAAGGGCGCAGGCACACGAATTCGTGGATGCTGCCGTAACTCCGTGGTCTGCCTGGACTCTTCCTTCACTCTTTCCATCTTTGTTACACCCCTGGCAATAGAATAGGACAGCCTCCCCGAACCACCAAATAAATTCTCGAAAATGAGCAAAGAGGCCCGAGAGAGCAGCGCTTGCTACCGGACATTATTCTGCAGCAGATATGGACGCGAATGAAGAATCGGATAGGAAAAACTAGGCGGCGGTTCTCGCCAGAATCATCACATACCGTTTCAGTCGTTCGTGCGAGGAAACCGACAGTTTCTTAAAGGCCAATCCGACGAACTGGTTTTTCGTCCACCGAACGGTCGCCATGGCAATCTCGGCGGATTTGAGTTGCTTCGGCAGGTGCAGGCTCACGCTCACCACATCGCCGGGCTTGATCGCTGCATCCGTGCTGACTCGAGCCCCGCGAATCGATAAGTCGTGGACGACGCCAAAATTGCGTACAGACCTCTTGAGCCAGCCGCCTGACTGTTTGGATAAGGCACAGATAAACGGCGCGGGAATACGGACACGGGGATGCCGGCGAAATCTATTGCGGGAAGACGCTCGCGGGAGTATCGGTTCCATGGCCTAATCCTGTAGTCATTCTACTGTACATCAGGATCGCTCCATGAAGAAGACATTCCACGATTTCTCTCAAACAACATTGGCGTTCATACCGCAGCCATGTCACGATTCCAGTTACATCCTGCCGTTTAGGTCGTTGAGCCTTTGAAGGCCTCAATCGTCCGCTCTGCGGCCTGACCAAGTGTCGGCCCCGCACCCCTTGCTTTCTCGATCGCCCGGATCGTGACCTCCCCCACGGCAGTTCCGGGAGCAGGCGGATGATCTTGAACCACTTTCGGTTTCGGCGGTTGGCGATCACATGCCCCCACGGAGATGACAAATTGACTTGCTACCAGGACTATCCTCAACGATCCAACAACACCCTGTTCCACGGCACACCTCTTTCCGTTTGCCCATCACTGAGCCAGTCGATAGAGCCTGTGGCCAAGGGACCCTCACACAAGGCAGCTATTCTCTCTTCGCATCGCGGTGAACGTTGTCCGGGGAAAAGCTGGGGGGGCACACGGCGATATATTCAGCTCCCTCGGGCGCCGGAGTGCTGTACCTGATCCACTCGCCGCGCTTGGTGATAATCCCCTGTCCCTCCGCCACGATATGAATACCCTCTCGCGTCTCCACCTGAAGCTGTCCACGAAGTACGACCGTGTACTCATCGAACTCTGGGGCTTGCCCTGGTTCGACCCAACCCGACGGACTCTGCATGTGCGCGATGCTCACCCCCGCCGTGTTTGAGTGCACGCGCCCGACAAACTCTTCGATTTTATTCGGCTTGTTCCCAGCGAACTGAATCACTGTCGGTTTAGCGATGCCTGTGGGCATGTGTGCGCCTCTTTCTTCGTTGCTGATGGCAGAGACCCTCCGAACCGCCTCTGGAAATGCCACGCTACGTCGCAACCTCGACGATGTCAATATCGCCTGGCGAGAGCATTCTCACGTTTCGGGCTTGTTCCCACGAGAATACCGCGTATAATGGCCTCTCCACTCACACGGTCGATCTCACTGAAAGGATATCCATGTCGGCAGCCGCCCCCTCGTTCAACGAAGTCGGAATCGCCCGTGCCGTACGCCGTAATCATCACAAGGCCTGGACGGCGCTCCTGTTCCTCAGCATCGCTCTTGGCGCCATCACGGTCGTCCCGCTCTATGGCTTTCTCTATCACTACTCGTGGCTCGACTGGTCGCTGTTTGCCTTTCTGTATGTCGTCAGCGGCCTCGGTATCACGGTCGGCTATCATCGGCTCATGGCTCATCGCAGCTTTGAGTGTCCCGACTGGATCAAAGGCGCGTTACTGATCGCGGGCGCCTGGGCTCTCCAGAACTCCGCCATCAAGTGGGCCGCCGACCACCTTCGCCACCATGCCCACTGTGATGAAGACCAAGATCCCTATAACGCCCAGCGAGGATTCTGGCACAGCCACTGCGGATGGCTCCTCACGGCGGACCCCTATGCCGATCCCAAATACGCGTCACGTGTCGCGCAAGATCCCGTCGCAATCTGGCAACATCGATATTACGTGCTGCTCGTCCTCGGCGGCTTAGGCGGTACGTTTCTCATCGGGTATCTTCACAATGGCCTCATGGGAGGGATCGGCTGTTTCCTGCTCGCCGGCGTGGGACGTACCTTTGCCGTGCTCAATTCGACATTTTGTATCAATTCCATCTGCCATTTGTGGGGACAACAACCGCACGGCGCTGTCGATTCCAGCCGCGATAGTTGGTGGGTCTCGGTCATTACCTTCGGCGAGGGCTATCACAACTACCACCACGCCTACCCCACCGATTACCGCAACGGCCCACGCTGGTACGATTTCGACCCTTCGAAATGGCTGATATACATCCTCTGGCTGTTCGGTCTCGCCACAGGCCTTCGCACCAGACCACAGGGCGCCACGATCTCGGCTTCAGCACGCTGAGGTTCCCCCGCCCTTTTCTGCTCCTTCGCTCTGCAGTATTGCCGGTGGGGCTTGTCTCCATTTTGAGCCTCCAGTAAGTTATGAACCTCCTCCAAGGGATGGAGAGGACCAGCTGTTCTTGACGCGCTCTGCCAAGTAACGTTAATAGGTGATTCCCCGAGGGGGAGCAAATTGATGGCGCCGACATTTTGGAGACTATTCTGGACTGTCCGAGGAATCGTATTGTCTATATCCCTCTTGATCGTCGGCGTGCTCTATGCGTTCGCCCAGCCCGACATGGAAGAAACCGGACGGCTTCTGGCCATCTTGCTTGATTCCGGACGCATCACCGTCGGGCTCAACCAATCCCTCATCAACGACCCCAGCAAGGGCCTCAAAGGGTTTACGCCGGACCTATTTGCACAGCAAATGTTCGCCGTATTCCAACAACGAACCGGTATCGACCTTTCTGACCTTGCCCACACGAAGATCCCAGAACCAGCAAAACCCCTTCTGGCGCGTCTCATTGAAGATAGCAAGGACACCATCGCCAGTTATCAGCCCGTCATAGACATCCTTGGGTTGAAGTACAAGGGACTCATACCCGCCACCTTTGGGACCGAAACCGCGGCGCGCTTCCACAAACATTCTGGCGTCTACCTCAAACAAACTGCGCCGGACGGGCTCATCCGCAACCCGAAGAACAAGCCGGATGACTATGAGGCAGCAGCCTTCCAGAAATTCTCTGATCCGAGGTTCACACTCGAAGGCGATGTGGTCACGAGCGATGTCGTGGAAGACGGGAAGAGCCTCCGCGTGATGCTACCGCTGTTCTATGGAAAAGCCTGTCTCAGCTGCCACGGCGAACCAAAGGGCGAGCGGGACATCACCGGGTATGCGCGCGAAGGGGCGAAAGAAGGCATGCTCGGCGGCGCCATCAGTGTCAAGCTCCCCTTACCATAGAACCGAAGATCACTCAAACAAACAGGCTCAGAATGCGCGCCTCACCCGGTTCTGCAGAATGGGCCAAACGGCCTGTTCCTGCCGTCCATAGCTTCTCCTGAGACATAAATTCGTCCGTCGCTATTTAACCAGGCATGTGATACGGTACGGCGTGCCGTGAACTACGGTCACAAACTGATCACTCGCGCACATTTCATTCCTTCATATTCCTGCGCGATCGATACGCGAGTTTCCGCCGTTCTCCCCCTAAGCCGGCTGCCCACATGGTGCCGACCCGGGACCTTCAGGCCACTTGATCGTTGGAGGGCGACGACGAGTGCTGCTTGGCTCGCCCTTACCACAGAGCAGACCGTTTCAGGCCAGTCCGAGCCGACTCGGTTGATCGAGGGGCAGCACTTCTGTCCCTGTCAGCACAGACAGCAAATCGGCATTATGTGGAATGTCATCTTTTCGAGGCATCGACAGAGAGGTGCGCGTCTCATGGTTCATGTCCACCATCTCCTCTACTGGTTCACCCAGAATCCCATGAGTACCGCTGCTATGGTGTTTCTCACAGGAATCCTGGGAGTTCTGGTGTATTCGTTTTTCGAACCTCGAGAACAGGGATAGCGCAGTTCATTTCCGGGCATCGACAGCATCTGTGCGAGGAGGAACACACATGGGGAAACGAGTCCTGTATGTCGGAGGCCTCTCGGAGGCTATTTCCGATTATCAACTCCGCGATCTCTTTGGGGCGTATGGAGTGGTGGCGCGCGCCTATATCGTGCGGCACAAGCACAGCGGAAAATCAGCCGGGTATGGGTTTGTGGAAATGAGTTCAGGAGAACAGGCGCTGAACGCGGTCGTCGCCCTCGAAGGGGCCGAATTCGCCGGCAACTGTCTACGATTGTACGTGACGCCCTATGCCGCGTACTGTGCGTAAACCGACACTCGATAGAACAAGAAGGATAGATCGATGAGCCGCCTAAACCTCGATCTCTTGACGACCTTTCCAGATGGTTCGCATCTGGTCATCAGCACCCAATATTCGAGAACCGGGGAGTTTTCCTGCGCACTCTATACCGCTACGATCGAGCAGGACGATCAAGCTGCATTCCAGATCATCTCCAACCACCTCTCGGCCCCGACCTGTCTCGGAGCACAAGAACATGCCTACGGCTATGCGCTTCGTCTGTACCCTCGCGTGGCTGAGTTGATGAAGAAGCCGCCATACCTGATCTGGCACGGCCCCCACTCGCTCGCTTCCCAGTAATCGTTTGTTTGAAAGTGCCTTGCGATGCCCATTCTCGGACGAGCATTTCTCACGGCGCAACTGCAATCGCCGCTGGTGTGCCTCTCCACTCCATGACCCCACACCGAGGCGAGGACAAGGGTATCGTGTTCACACCGTCGGCTGCATCGACACCTTCAGCTCTTCGATGGCCTTGGCAACATCCGACTCCGTCGAACCGAATCGGTCACCCATCACCTTGATCGCCTGGTTGATCGCTTTCTCCATCTTTACGATTTGCTCTTCGGACGTCATGCCTTTCTCCTCCATTGAGTTGCGAGCGTTTTCTAAGAAGTCCCCCTGCATCTCCGCATGCCAGGGCGCTTCTTGATGCTGGCGTAAACCGTTACGATACGTGAACTGCGACAGCCTGTATTTTTATCTCAACCGAGTGGTCCCGACGGTCGTCAACAAGAGGAATACGCTGGTCTGGTTGCTCGACGCCATCCACAGACAGGCTTGGGTTACCGTTCCCTTCTGGGACTTGCAGAACAGTAATATGGTACACCGTTTCCCGGTATCGGTAGTGCAATGTGAACTCTTTCCAATCCTCAGGAAGGCACGGAGCAACGCGTAGCTTATCTACTTCCAACCTCAGCCCAAGGAGCGATTCGACGATCAGCCGGTACATCCAGCCGGCTGAGCCCGTGTACCAGGTCCATCCGCCGCGGCCGGTGTGCGGCGAGACTGCGTAGACATCGGCTGCGACGACGTAGGGTTCTACTTTGTAGGTCGCAATGCCTTCCGGGGACTTCGCATGGTTCACCGGGTTGATCATGGCCGACAGTTCCCACGCACGCCGACTGTCGCCCAAGGCGGCGAACGCCATCGTCGTCCAGATCGCCGCATGGGTGTACTGCCCGCCATTTTCTCTCACCCCAGGGACATAGCCTTTGATATAGCCCGGATTCAAATCCGACTTGTCGAACGGCGGATCCAACAGTTGGATCAGCGCATGATCCCGGCGAACCAGACGTCGATCCACCGAGTCCATGGCCATGCGCGAGCGTGCGACATCTCCCGCCCCGGAGAGAACCGACCAGCTTTGCGCAATCGAATCGATCTGGCATTCGGGATTACTCGCCGACCCAAGAGGCGAGCCATCGTCAAAGTACGCACGGCGATACCACTCTCCATCCCAGCCGTGCTGTTCGATGTGCTGGCGCATATGACCCGCCTCCATGTGACAGCGTTCAGCAAAAGACAGATCCCCCCGCAGGCGTGCAACCTCGGCAAACCGTATGAGCACGTCATACAGAAAAAACCCTAACCACACACTCTCACCAGTGCCATGTTCGCCGACCATGTTCATGCCATCGTTCCAGTCTCCCGAGCCTATCAATGGCAGGCCGTGCTCCCCACGTGCGAGGCCCTTCAG
>JBKJWE010000434.1:0-6645 GCA_046717045.1 Nitrospiraceae bacterium
ACCACTTCCTTCGCCAAGTCGGCGGAAGTCGTCACGAGATAGACCTGCGCGTCTTCATCATGTTCTGCTTCACAGAGCAAATCGGCGGCCACATGCGCGGGGTTGGCATCACCGTCTGCCACGACGAGCAATTCACTCGGACCGGCTACCATATCGATGCCGACGGTGCCATAGAGCATGCGTTTCGCGGTAGCCACATAGATATTGCCGGGCCCAATGATTTTATCGACCCTGGAGACGGTTTTCGTTCCGTAGGCCATGGCGCCGATCGCTTGCACCCCGCCCCAGCGATAGATTTCCGTGACGCCGGCGATATCCGCTGCGACGAGCAGATAGGGATTGATGCCGCCCTTTTGTGGCGGCGTGCACATGACGACCCGAGACACACCGGCCACCTTCGCCGGAATCGCACACATGAGTACAGAGGAGGGATAGACGGCTTTACCACCCGGCACGTACACGCCGACTGCATCGATCGGCGTGACGACTTGCCCCAGTGTGGCGTCGTTGTCCTGGTACATCCAGGTCTTGGCGCGCTGATGCTCATGAAACGATGTGATCCGCCCCGCGGCGAATCGCAGAGCATCCCCTTCTTCTTTGCGAATGTGGAAATAGGCCTCCTTGATCTCTTCCGCCGTCACGCGAATCTCGTCCGGTTTCAGCGTCACACGATCGAACTGTTTGGTGTACCGCAGCACCGCGCGATCGCCGCCTTTTTCGACTGCTTGAAGAATCGATTTGACGGTCTTTTCCACAGCGGCACCCTGGACGCGCGCCCGACCGGCAACCTTCTTGACGGCGGCGGCGAAACTCCGTTCTGTTGAAGCGACAATTTTCATCGACCGGACCGCTGAGCCTTCCGACTGGTCTTTCGCATTGAGACCTGTTTGCCAACTGGACGGGAACGCGTGCCCGCGGTTCCCGCAGCGCGCAGTTTCTTGATGAGGTCCGTCACCACGGCATGTTGTAACTTGAGGCTGGCGCGGTTGACGATGAGCCGCGCCGAGGAGCGAGCGATAAGCTCGACCTCGACAAGGTCGTGGGCTCTTAAAGTGTTACCGGTTTCCACCAAATCCACGATCCGATCCGCCAGGCCGACGTACGGCGCCAACTCAATGGATCCATACAACTTGATGATTTCGACCGGAACTCCGCGCTGATTGAAATACCGCTCGGTGATTTTCGGGTACTTGGTGGCAACCCGAATTTTCGACGAGAGCCGGTCGTGTGATGCCTGTCCTCGGAGCGCGGCGACGGCAATTCTACACGCGCCGAACCCTAAATCCAATGGCTCATACACGTCGCTATCCTGCTCCAACAGCACGTCTTTCCCGCAGATTCCAATATCCGCCGCCCCATATTCCACATAGGTGGGAACATCCGCCGGCCGTACAATCAAGAAGGTCATCCCGAGGTCCGGACAGGAAAACACCAACCGCCGACTCTCCGACGAGAGGCCGTTCGATTGATAGCCCGCTCGGCGAAACACCTCCAGCGTTGGCTCCAACATTTTCCCTTTCGATAACGCAATCGTCAGCATGATGTCAGCGCGTCTCGGCCATGGCCGCTCCCTCTTTCTTCCGTTCAATCGTGGCGCCCAACCCACGGAGCTTTTCTTCGATCCGCTCATACCCGCGATCCAGGTGATACACCCGTAAAATTTCCGTGACACCCTCAGCGGCGAGGCCGGCCAAAATGAGCCCGGCGCTCGCGCGCAGATCGGAGGCCATCACCGGCGCGCCCGCAAGCTTGGTCGGACCGGTCACTACCGCACGATTGCCCTCAACCTTAATGTCGGCTCCCATGCGGCGCAATTCCTCGACGTGCATGAAACGGCTCTCGAACACCGTCTCAGTGATAACACTGGTCCCCTCCGCCGCCGTCATCAACGCGACCATCTGCGCCTGCATGTCGGTCGGAAATCCGGGATAAGGGAGGGTTCTCACATCGATCCCCTTCAACCGTGCCGATGCATCGAGATGAATCCGCTCCTTCTCCACCTGAATCGTCGCACCGGATTCCCGCAACTTATTGAGCATCGCGTCCATATGCTCAGGACGGCAGCGATTCACCGTGACCGATCCGCGCGTGATGGCTCCGGCCACCAAGAGGGTTCCGGTCTCGATGCGATCCGGGATCACTTCATGATCGCTACCGCGTAATTCACGCACGCCTTCGATCGTAATGACATCAGTCCCGGCACCCGTCATGCGCGCGCCGCGCTTCACCAAGAAATTCGCCAGGTCGACGATCTCCGGTTCCTTCGCCGCATTTTCGATCACCGTCGTGCCCTGGGCGAGCGAGGCTGCCATCATGAGATTCTCCGTTCCGGTCACCGTCGGCGTATCACAATAGATCTTCGCGCCAGTCAGCCGTTTGGCCGTCGCGCGAATGTAACCGTGATCGATCGTTACCTCCGCACCCATCTTGGCGAGGCCGGCGAGATGCAGATTCACCGGTCGAGATCCGATCGCGCAGCCACCAGGCATCGATACGGTTGCTTCACCCCAGCGGGCCAGCAGGGGCCCCAACACGAGGACAGACGCCCGCATCGTTTTCACCAACTCATACGGTGCTTGCGTGGACTTGATTACGTCCGCGCGAATGACCGCGCGATTGCCCTCGTACGACACCGTCGCCCCAAGTATCCCTAGAAGTTTGCCCATGGTCACGACATCGACCACGCGAGGGACGTTGGTGATCACGCATTCGGCGCCGCCGAGAATCGTCGAAGCCAAGATCGGCAGCGCGGCGTTCTTCGCCCCACTGACTTGCACCTCGCCTCGCAACGTGGTTCCACCCGTGATGACAATACGGTCCATCGGTTTATCTCGGCTTCCCCACGAATTCGACAATCACGACACGCTCCACACCAGCCGCATCGCATAACACCTTGACTGGTTCATAGCCGCCAACTGCGTCGATCAGCTGCTGAACGGCTGGTCCCTGGCCCGCTCCGATTTCCATTATCAACGCACCGCCAGGCGTCAGATAGCGGGTGGCCTCTCGTAGTAACCGTTCGTGACACTCCGTCCCGTGAGGTCCCGCGACCAACGCTTGTCGGGGCTCAAAATCCCTCACCTCTGGCTGCAGGCCAGGCCAGTCCTGCTCCGAGATATAGGGCGGGTTCGACACGATCACTTCCACCGAGCGTTCCAAATTCCGGCCTGCCAATGGTTCTAGGAGATCGCCTTCCAGCCAGGTAATTCGATCGGCAACGGCTTGCCGACAAGCATTCTTTTTCGCGATCGTCAATGCCGCGTCTGATAAATCAGTGGCCGTCAATCGTAGGCGTGGTCTGCGCTGCGCGAGCGCCACGGCGATGCAACCAGACCCCGTGCAGACATCCACCACCGTGGCCGGCTGCTCCGCCGAGATGCGACGACCGACCTGCTCGACTAACAGTTCGGTCTCAGGTCTGGGGATGAGCACCGCCGGCGTGACGACAAACTCTATCCCGCAGAATTCCTGCGTGCCCAGCAGATACTGCAACGGCTCGCGTGAGACGCGCCGAGACACGAGGGCCTGTACGGTTTCCACTTCGCGCGAGGAGAGCAACCGGTTACGATCCAGAACCTGCGTCAGGTTAGACAATCCCAGCGCATGCTCCATCAGCCAGCTCGCTTCCTGCTCGCCGGACTCGATACCCGCTGCCGCCAGTCGCGTACGGATGTCCATGAGACAAGACCCGACCGTCCAGGCCTCGGTGCGGGTCATAGCGGCTATCGTCCCCATCATGAGGCCTCCGCCACCGCTTCCTGTTGCTGTTGCGCGCGCAACGCGTCGACGAGTTCGTCCATATCGCCGGCTAGCACATATTCCAACTTATGGAGCGTGACGCCGACGCGATGGTCGGTTACGCGGTTTTGCGGAAAGTTGTAGGTGCGAATCTTCTCGCTACGGTCGCCCGTGCCGACCTGCGCCTTGCGATGTTGGGCGATTTCGGCCTCCTGCCTTTCACGCTCGGCTTCAACAATCCGCGCTCGCAGCGTCCGCATGGCTTTGTTGCGATTCTTCAGCTGGGACCGCTCATCCTGACAACTCACCACCACGCCGGTGGGAATGTGGGTGATTCGCACTGCCGATTTGGTCGTATTGACGCTCTGACCCCCGGCGCCGGACGAACAGAAGGTGTCGATCCGGAGATCCATCGGATCGATCTGCACATCGACTTCGTCCACTTCCGGCATCACCGCGACAGTGACGGTCGACGTATGAATACGACCGGCAGCTTCCGTCACTGGGACACGCTGCACACGGTGCACTCCGCTCTCGTACTTGAACAAACCGTAACCGCCCTTGCCCTCAATCACGGCAATCACATTCTTGTATCCGCCCTTGCCGGTTTCGGACGCTTCGACGATGTCCACCCTGAGCTTGTGCCGTTCGGCGAATTTCACATACATCCTGAACAGGTCGCCCGCAAACAACGCCGCCTCATCGCCGCCGGCCCCCGCACGCACTTCCAAAAACAGATTCTTCTCGTCGCGAGGATCTTTAGGGGTCAAGAACTCCATCACCTGTGCTTCAAGCATGCTCCGCTCCACGACGAGACGCGCGCGTTCCTCGACGGCCATCGACTGCAGTTCCGCCCCCGCGGAAGGATCCTCCAGCATATGAACAGCTTCGTTCAATTGGTTGGTGACATCCTGATAGCGATGGAACACCTGTGCGATGGATTCAATGTCGTTCCGCTCCTTACTGAGTTTCACCAACAGCGACGGCTGGCTGATGACAGACGGATCCATGAGCTGCGACGTCAGCTCGCTGTAGCGCTCCGCCAATCCTTCCCATTTCTTTATCAATGCCGCTTCCATAGATGACCCGTTCCCTGCGTCCCTTCCTTGTCACGCTGGCAAAAAAAAGAAGAGACCCTGCCCCTCAGCGAAGCAGGGTCTCTTCTATGTCTGCTATAGTCGCTACTTGCCCTTCTTCGCGTACTTCTTCTTGAACCGTTCGACACGTCCTTCGGTATCGACGATCTTCTGCGTCCCCGTGAAGAAGGGATGGCAGTTCGAACAAATATCGACGTTGATATCGCCGACGGTCGAACGCGTCTTATAGTTGTTGCCACAGGCGCAATGCACCGAGGCTTCTCGATAAACCGGATGAATACCCTTCTTCATGTGCTTACTCCTGCCGTCTGAACCATCTACCTTCGCCCATTCGAAGGCGTGACACTGTACCCTTTCTCGGCGGCGAGATACAAGCGGGACATTATCGATTCATCGATTGCAGGAATTCCTGATTGGTCTTCGTGCCTTGGACCTTATCCATCAAGAATTCCATGGCCTCCATCGTCCCTAATGGGCTCAGGACCTTGCGCAAGATCCACATCTTGTTGAGGCGGTCTTTATCCACCAGCAACTCTTCTTTTCTCGTCCCGGACTGGCTGATATCGATGGCCGGGAAGAGCCGCTTGTCGGCCAGACGGCGATCGAGATGGACTTCCATGTTGCCGGTTCCTTTGAACTCTTCAAAGATCACGTCGTCCATGCGACTACCGGTATCGACCAAGGCCGTCGCCATGATCGTCAAGCTGCCGCCATTTTCGATGTTACGGGCCGCACCGAAAAAACGCTTAGGCCGCTGGAGCGCGTTCGAATCGAGACCGCCCGAAAGGACCTTGCCGCTCGGCGGCGCAATGGTATTGTAGGCGCGCGCCAGACGGGTGATGCTGTCCAACAGCACTACGACATCTTTCTTGTGCTCGACCAGGCGTTTAGCCTTTTCCAAGACCATCTCAGCCACTTGCGCGTGGCGCTGGGCCGGTTCATCGAACGTGGAACTGATAACTTCCGCCTTCACCTGGCGCTGCCAGTCGGTGACCTCTTCCGGCCGTTCATCGATGAGCAGGACGATCAACGTCACCTCTTTATGATTCTTGAGAATGGCGCGGGCGATGGCTTGGAGCAGCATCGTCTTACCAGTGCGCGGCGCCGCGACAATTAGTCCACGTTGCCCCTTGCCGATCGGCGTGGTGAGATCCATGACACGGGTACAATATTCTTCTCGATCGAACTCAAGCTGGAGCCGTTCTTCCGGATAGAGTGGGGTCAGGTTGTCGAACAGGATTTTGTCGCGCGCGACTTCAGGATCTTCGTAGTTGACCTTTTCGACCTTCAGAAGCGCGAAGTAGCGTTCACTTTCCTTCGGCGGTCTGATTTGGCCAGAAACAATATCACCAGTACGCAGATTGAACCGCCGGATTTGCGAGGGGGAGATATAGATGTCGTCGGGGCCTGGGAGATAGTTGGAATCGGGAGCGCGCAGAAATCCGAACCCATCAGGGAGTGTTTCAAGCACACCTTCGCCGAAGACCACGCCGTTATTTGCGGTCTGTGCCTGCAGAATCGCAAAAATCAACTCCTGCTTCCTCAGATTGGCCGCGCCGTCGATCTTTAGGTCGCGCGCCACGTCATTCAGATCGGCGATCGTCTTCTGCTTCAATTCAGCAAGATGCATAACCTCTCCCTTGGTTTGTGCCATTAGGTATCCTCTCAAGCCCTTCGGCTAGCAGTTCATGAACGGGTCGCGAACGTGATCAACCATGCGGCAATGTGCGATGCGTGATTCAAATGGTACAGGTAATGAATTTGGCGATTGTGTTGTCTGCGTTAGATCGAGAGGATGTTTTGTGACGGG
>JBKJWE010000435.1:0-2561 GCA_046717045.1 Nitrospiraceae bacterium
TTGCCGATTCCGCACACGGAGATCATTCCGCGCAACAAGGATCGCATCGCCTCCAGCATCGGAAGCCTGACCCAACGCAAGCTGGTGACCCCCGACGCCATCGCAAGGTTGGTTGATTCCTGGCGCATTCCAAAAGAATTGACCGAGATGTTGGTCGATCCGCAGCGGCGGCAGGCGCTGACCCAGGAATTGGCTCAGGTGCTGCCCAGGCTGCTCGAGGCCACCGAAGATGCCGCCATGCAACGGTTCATCCGCCACCTCGCGACGAAGGTCCTTCGTGGAGTGGATGCTGCCCCGCTGGCAGGACAAATGCTGTCGAATGTTCTCCGAAGTTCCCAGCGCGATCGCCTATTGAATGATGGGCTGGCACTCGCGATGGAGTACGTCGAGACGCATCGAGACCTATTAAGCCGCGTGATTGCCGAAAAACTTCCCTGGGCTCGGCTCCTCAGCTTCGTCAATCTCGATGCCAAGATGGCCAACAAGCTCGTCGACTGGTTCCAATCGCTGTTGCGCGACATGCGGGATCATCCCGACGATTCCATGAGGCTGCAGCTCATCGAACGGCTGGACGGTGCGGCCCAATGGCTCTCGTATTCGGAGCGGGCCTTGCAGCGGGAAGCGGCCATCAAAGAGAAGTTGTTGACCTACGACACCTTGCTGCAGTTCATCGACGATTCCTGGCACAGGCTGAAACAGTGGCTCCTGATGGATCTGAAACAGGAGCACTCGGATACTCGTACCTATCTCGACGCGGTATTGGCAGGCTTGGGCGACACGCTGAAAACAGATCCGGCCTTGCTGACTTTGTTCCAGCAGGGGCTGCAGAGCCTCGTGGTCGAGCTCGCGACGCGACATCGCGACAAGATCGGCGAACTCGTCACCATGACGGTCCGTGATTGGTCTGTGGTGCATATGGTTGAGACGATCGAGCGGGAGGTCGGCAACGATCTTCAATTTATTCGGATCAATGGAACGCTTGTTGGAGGGCTCGTCGGCATACTCCTCCATGCTGTCGCTGTCCTGATCGGCAACATGTGAGCGGGTGCGGGTAAGGTGAATCGCCGGTGGCTGCTGCTCCCTCAGTGCGTGGAAAAGTCTTTTGACATTTTTTTTGAAATCTGTACAATGGGCCAACTTTTCGTTCCCATCCTCGCTTTCATCCTCAATATTCTCGCTCTACTGTTCGGTTCTCGAGGCCAAGACGATGCGGTAACCACGTTCGGCTGGGGAGGCGGCTGGTTCAGCGGTACACTGTATGTCACGTGTGCCGACGACGAGTCGCCCTGCATGTGTCCTTGGGACGCCGGCCTGTCCCCACTGCCAGGAGACGGCCTTGCACTCCAACGGGGGATTTCTGACCTGTGCGACCTGCGGGCTGGCAATCACGCGGCAGGCGCTTTTGAATGATACGATCGATCTGCAAGCCGGCGCTGGACGATCACTAAATGAAATCTCAACAGATCGGTCTGTGGGTCGGGATCGGGATTCTGCTTGCGGGCATTTTCCTCGTCGATCCGCAGATGGCCCGGGGGTTCACGCCATGGCAGTTGTATGTGATTCCCCTGGGACTCACCTATTGGGCCTCTCTTCTGTATGCTCCGTTCTTCGTGGCGGCCACTCGCACTCTTCTGATGGTCGTTGGTTTTGACGTGTCGCCGCCGTTGGTCCCTGAATATGTGGCGGTGACCAATCGGACGTTCGGCGCGATCACGTTCTGGGGGCTTGCGTCGTTGATCGTGGCCTATAAGCTGCTCGTCATCCGCCTGTCGGAACTGACGGAGCAGCTCAGATTGGAACTCAGCGAGCGGACCCAGGATCTCGGACGAGTCGTGAGTGCGTTGCGGGTCGAAGAAGGACGGGAGAGGGGGGTGGCGCCGGAACGAGAGGACGGTCTGGAGAAAACCCGCGACGAACTGGAACGGCTCGGCAAACGGTTGGAGCAACTGCAACGCGACCTGCTCCGCCCCTAGGCGAATCCTTCTACCTCTCTTCAAGGGAGTGGCGGAGGCTGCCCTTTACTGCGCATCGAGCGACCACTGTTTCATCTTGGGGGCTCTGCGAGCAAGAAGGATACCTGGCCGCTCCCTCCTACTCTTTGACCACGAAATGGACGCTCCTGTTCCTCTGCATACAATCCTCACTGTACTGAAAACAGAGGGGGCGATCCTTTCCATAGCTCGTCGTCTTAAGGTCGATTGAAAGCCCTACGTCCTGAAGATACGCCTTCACATTCCTGGCACGACGGTCACCCAATACGATGTTATAGGCGGCGGTTCCCACTTCGTCGCCACGGCCTTCGAGCAGCAGGCGCGTGACACCATCCTTCTGGAGCCGTTTCGCATTGGCCTCCAACACCGGCAGCGCATCCGGCCGGAGAGAGGCTCGATCAAAATCAAAGAGCGCATCCATCAATGATCCTCTCGTGAGCCCGGTCGCATTGCGGGCAGACAACTCCGCTCGCATGGACGGACTTGTGCGTGAGGTTGTCACACCGAAGTCTTGAGGTTGAATGATTTTGATCGGGTCGTCGATCCGTTCGTCCAGGGCCGTTTGCTCAT
>JBKJWE010000436.1:0-3572 GCA_046717045.1 Nitrospiraceae bacterium
AGCAGCTCGACTTCCTCAATCAAGGTGTCCATCAACTCTTCAATCGGCACCTTTCGAACGAGCTTGCCCTTCTTGAAGAGAATTCCTTTGCCTTCGCCGCCGGCAATACCGATGTCCGCTTCTTTGCCCTCGCCGATGCCGTTGACGACACAGCCCAGCACCGAGATGTTGAGCGGCGTCTTGATATGGCCGAGCTTCTTTTCCAACTCGTTCGCCATGCGAACGACGTCGATTTCGACTCGGCCACAGGTGGGACAAGCAATGACGTTGATACCGCGATGGCGCAGCTCCAGCGACTTGAGAATCTCATACCCGACTTTCACTTCTTCGACCGGATCGGCCGCGAGCGACACGCGCAAGGTATCACCGATACCTTGCGACAACAGGTAGCCGAGGCCCATTGCCGATTTGACGGCGCCGGTCATTGCCGTGCCCGCTTCGGTAATGCCGATGTGCAAGGGATAATTCGATTGATGCGCAAACAACCAATAGGCGTCGATGGCGTGGTGGACGTCGGAGGCCTTCAGCGACACCTTCATGTTGGTGAAGCCGACGTCTTCCAACGCATGCACGGCGTTCAACGCCGATTCGGCCAATGCTTCCGGTGAGGGCCAGCCGTATTTATCCAACAGCGGCCGTTCGAGCGATCCGCCATTCACGCCGACGCGAATCGGAATGCCATGATCGTTCACGGCTTTGATGACTTCTTCGACTTTCCACCAGGCGCCGATGTTGCCCGGATTGATACGGACGCAATCGACGATGGCGGCCGCCTTCAAGGCGAGACGATGATCGAAATGAATATCGGCGATCAGCGGCACCGTCATCGCCGCTTTGATTTTGGGCAGCGCAGCAGCCGCTTCCTCGTCCGGCACCGCCACGCGAATCACTTCGCAGCCGGCCGCTTCTAGTTGGCGAATCTGCTCGACCGTAATTGCGACATCACGCGTATCGGTCGAGCACATCGACTGGACCGAGACCGGCGCATCTCCACCGATCTTGACCTTGCCGACTTGAATCTGCCGCGTTTTCCTTCTCGTGATGTGCATTTGGATCTAAATCCGCTTGACGCCTAACCTCTCACGTCTTCGCTCAGCTACCCTGCTCATCCCCGTGTGGGAGCCGATCACCGATCGAGGACAGCGTCAGCTTCTCGGACTTCGAGACCGGAGCCTTGCTGACCAATTCTTTCACGCTTTGATAAATCCCTTCAGCGGTCAATCCATACCGTTCACGCAAGAGATCCTGCGGCCCCTGCTCAATATACCAATCGGGGAGACCCAGTACTTTAGTCGTCACATCGTGCACACCGGCCTCGGACAGCGTTTCGAGCACTGCTGACCCGAACCCGCCCATCTTGCAACCTTCTTCGACGGTGACGACATAGCGTACGCGCGTGGCAATAGCGGCGATCAAATCTCGATCCAATGGCTTCACGAACCGAGCGTTCACCACCGCAGCTGAGATCCCGTCTTGGCTCAGCTTCTCAGCCGCTTTCATCGCCTGCCAGACCGTAACGCCAATGGCCACGATGGCCACGTCGCTGCCTTCGCGCATCAGCTCGCCCTTGCCGAGAGGCAATGCCTTCGGCGTCTCGTCCATTTTCACACCGAGGCTCACGCCACGCGGATACCGCACCGCCGCCGGGCCCTCATGCGCGAGACAAGTCTTGAGCATATGCTGGAGTTCGTTTTCATCCTTCGGGGCCATCACGACCATATTCGGCATATGGCGGAGATAGGCAAAGTCGAATGCACCGTGGTGTGTCGTGCCGTCTTCTGCAACCAAGCCGCCTCGATCGATACAGAACGTCACAGGTAGATTCTGCGTGGCCACATCGTGCACCACCTGATCGTATGCCCGTTGCAGGAACGTCGCGTACATCGCCACGACCGGCCGCATCCCTTGCGTAGCCATCCCAGCCGCAAACGTGACCGCATGCTGTTCGGCAATGCCCACATCGAAGATGCGATTGGGAAACTCTTTCTCGAAAATGTTCAAGCCCGTCCCTTCGCACATCGCCGCGGTGATCGCGACAATACGCCTGTCCTCGCGAGCCAGCTTCACCAACGACTCGATGGCAATTTGAGTATAGGAAGGACGTGCCGCTTTCTTCGCCGGCGCGCCGGTTTCGCGAACGAAGGGAGGGCAGGCATGGAACCAGATCGGATTCTGCACGGCCGGCTCATAGCCCAAGCCTTTTTTCGTAATGACATGGAGCAGGACCGGACCCTTCATTTTCAAGACGTTCTCAAGTGCGGGCAGGAGATGTTCAAAGTTATGTCCGTCGATAGGACCCGCATACCTGAAGCCCAGTTCCTCGAAGAGCAACCCCGGCAGGATGGCGCCCCTCGCGAGCTCTTCCGCCCGCCAAGCCAATTTCTGCATATCCTGGCCGATGTGAGGAATCTTCCGGAGCAGTTGCCCCGTCTCCTCCCGCATCTTCGTGTAGAACTCGCCGGTAAACGTGCGATTGAGATAGGAGGAAATGGCGCCGACGTTTTTCGAAATAGACATTTGGTTGTCATTCAGAATCACCAGGAAGTCTTTCCCGAGCCCTCCGGCATGGTGGAGGCCTTCCAAGGTCATTCCGGCCGTCATGGCACCGTCACCGACGACACAGACCACCTTATGTTTCTGCTTCAATTGTTCGCGCGCTTCGACCATGCCGTAGGCCGCAGACACACCGGTACCGGCATGCCCCGCGTTGAATGTATCGTACTCACTTTCTTCTCGTTTACAGAACCCGCTCAGTCCTCCATACTGCCGAAGCGTATGGAACCCTTCGCGACGTCCCGTGAGGAGCTTATGCGCATAGGCCTGGTTGCTGGTGTCCCAGACGATCCTGTCTTGGGGAGTCTTGAGGAGATACTGGAGGACCACGGTGAGTTCAACCACGCCCAAGTTCGAGGCCAGATGTCCTCCGACGTTGGAGACCACACTGAGGATCTGCTCCCTGATCTCCTGGCACAGCGCGGGAAATTGCGCCGGTGACAGCCGTTTCAGGTCGGCAGGGCTATGAAGGGTCTTCAAAATCGACATCGCAGATGCTCCTTTATGTGAAATCGTTCTCCTGGTGTCATTAGGCTGAGTTCGGACAGGCTTCGGCGAAGCAGCAAGGCAGCTTGACGTTAGCATTACAGTGTCACATAGAACTCCTATGATGTCAAGGAACTCCTATGATGTCAAGTGGTTATGGTTCTTGTGGCTCAGCGGTCTTCTCCCTAGCTTAGGACCCCAAACCGGTAGGTGAGGACCGTCGACAGGGTAAAATCGGCTGCACTGCCTGTGATGAAGTCAAGGTTTTCCACTCCGTAGACTTGCCATAACAGAGACTTGGTCAACCGATAGCTGAACCCGACGGCCGACTCGGTGACGCCCTTGTCCAAGACACGCAAGCCGATGCCATGAAACGGCGGCGAGTAGTAATCGAATTGGGCGGTCACAGAGAGATTTTCCGACAAGAGATATTCTACGGCCACCAGACCGGAAATCGTCGGCTGAAGCGGCATCCCGGAAATCCGTCCGGTCGGAAAGACCCCGTTCAGGTTGCCATACACAATCCATCGACC
>JBKJWE010000437.1:0-3190 GCA_046717045.1 Nitrospiraceae bacterium
CTGACCCCTATTCCTGCCTTCTCTCCCCTCTTCAGCCGTTCAATGCCCGCCAATGCAATTGAAACCGCCGAGGGTCTGCCCGCGTGATCAGGCGCATTGGCGATAGTGACGGATGGGCCTATCGTGGCTCGAATCGTCGCCTCCTCAGTGGTCCATCCTTCCCCAAATAGTGTAATCGAACCAGAGAGATCGTGCCCTAACGTTGCGGGACTGCCAACCTGCTCGGAGACGATTCGCTCAAGTGTCTGATCGCCGGTCCACCGGTACATAGCCCAATAGAGTTCACCCCGACGGCTGTTGAGGACAGGACAGAGCGGGGTGGTCCTTCCACGAAGATTCCAGGCCAATCCTTCCAGCGTCGGCACGACCGCAACCGGCAATTGACTGACGGTGCGAAAACCGAGGATCGTCGCCAATCCGACCCGCAAGCCCGTGAACGATCCTGGTCCGATCGAGACCACCAGGCCATCGAGGGATGTTAATGAAAGACCGGTTTCAGCGAACAACCGATCGATGGTGGGCAGCAACGATGAAGCGTGCGACCCAGCTGCGGCCTGGTCGTGTCGAGCGAGCACGTGTTGCCCATCCAGAATCGCGACACTCTGCCAGGACGTGGCGGTTTCAATGGCAAGGACCTTCATCGGCTTTATCCCTTATTCACCATCTCGTTACACGTGGCCCAGATCGCCTGGTTTCAACGGCTGGTTCGGAATGATCTCGTGAAAGGTCACCTGCACACTCCCCTGTCCTTTGCCGTCTTCCAATGAAATCTTGAAGGGCCGGAGCAGGCGTGCGTCGCCAGGCCCCGAAGCTCCGTTGAGGTCACCGATCTGGCGAAAATCTTCGTACTGGATGGTGGCTTCCACGTCGCCGGCGTCCGACAACCGGTCCTCCTTCACGACGAGCATCGTGCGCCGGTCGAACCAGAGCCGTCGCTGAATCGCGAGTGCGCCGTTCTGCGATGGGCCGGATACCTCGAACCGATATTGATCACCTTCCTCCACAAGCTTGACCGTTTCATTTGTCGCGACCGCGCTGGTGCCGAGCACACCTCCCATCGCCCAGACGCTCAGCTGAAACGGCCTCGCCAATTTCCCCATTTCACTCATATCGGTCGGACTGCCCGACAGCACGCGACCCATCGTCGGGAGGCGCAACATGAATTGGTCGTTAGTCTGCACGAACTCGAAGAGCTCGCTCCCTATGGCCGTGAAGCCGCGCATCCGCATCGCATTGGGCCGCTGGAAATAGACGGTGCCTTCGACACGCGTCGCGATGGGGATGATTCCGCCGCGCACCTTTGCGCTGAACAGCCCCTTCATCGTATCGATCGCCCCCTGCCGCTGGAGCAGCAACGTTGTCAACTCTTCCACCGTCGCCTGTTTCAGTTCACCCTGTTCACGAGGCGTCACTTCCGCACAGCCTGCGAGCAGGAGAGCCACTAGAACACACAGGTCCCAGTAGCGTGCGGATCGGCCCTTCCCCTTACTTTCCCTCTCGCTGGTATTGCGAAAGATAAAGGAAGAGGCCGTCAGGCGAGTTTCGACTGCACGCGCCATCTCAGCCACCCAGCCCTCGGCGCGCCAAGGCACGCCTTTTCCCGCGCCAGGGCCTTCTTCGACCGCGCGTTGCACGAACAGGGAAACCTGTCTGATGGCCTCGCTCCTAAACCAATACCACATCCAAGGCTTCTCCTACTTCCGCGATCCCGATCAATTCAATGCCGTCGATCTTCTCCAACTTGGCGAAGTTTCGCTCGGGCAGGAGGCATTTTGTAAATCCCATCTTGGCCGCTTCCTTAATGCGCAACTCCGCCTGACTGATGGCGCGCACCTCCCCACCAAGCCCAACTTCTCCGAGCACCAGCAAACCCGGCTCAATCGGCGTCTCTCGCAGGCTCGACGTCACCGCTGCGACGATCCCGAGATCGATTGCCGGCTCGTCGATGTGCATCCCACCCACCACGTTCACATACACATCTTGCCCGGAAAGGTGCATGCCCAGTCGTTTCTCCATCACCGCCAACAGGAGCGACACCCGATTCAGTTCTACCCCGTTCCCCATACGTTTCGGCATCGCATAGCTCGTCGACGACACGAGCGCCTGCAACTCCACCAAGATCGGCCGCGATCCTTCGAGACTCGACACCACCACCGACCCGGTGGTCCGCTGTGACCGCTCGGCCAAGAAGAGCTCGGAGGGATTGCTCACTTCTTCCAGACCACCGTCTTTCATCTCGAAGACCCCGATTTCGTTCGTCGAGCCGAAGCGATTCTTGACCGCGCGCAGAATGCGATAGCTATGGCCTTTGTCTCCTTCAAAATACAGCACCGTGTCGACGATATGCTCCAGCAACCGCGGACCTGCAATGGCGCCTTCCTTCGTCACGTGGCCGATGATAAAGACCGGCACGCCGGAGCGTTTCGCAAACCACATGAGTTGCCCGGCCACTTCCTGCACCTGACTGATGCTGCCGGGCGCGGACGTAATCTGTTCGGTGTAGACCGTTTGAATGGAATCGACAACGATCGCGGCGGGTTGGATCTCTTGCACCGCTTGTAAGATTTGTTCGAGTGAGGTCTCGGCAAGGATCAGAAGATTCGGATGTTCGATGCCGAGGCGCTGCCCGCGCATCTTGATCTGCCGAGGCGACTCTTCGCCGGAGACGTATAGCACTTGCTCGTTTTTACTCGCGAGGCGAGGAAGCGCTTGCAGCAGCAATGTCGTCTTGCCGATCCCCGGATCGCCGCCGATGAGAATCACCGAGCCAGGAACGACACCGCCGCCAAGCACCCGATCGAATTCTCCGATTTTGGTGAGCCGTCGATCTTCCCCCACCACCTCAATCTCAGCAATAGGAGTCGCCCGCGCTTGAGGAGTTTTCATGGCAACAGGGCGCCCCTTACCGGTGGCCGCCTGCCGCTCCTCTTTCATCGTATTCCAGCCGCCGCAATCCGGGCAGCGGCCAAGCCATCGTGGTGCTTGATGCCCGCAGGCTTGGCAGGAAAAATTTGTCTTCGCCCGCATCAGGAAGCGCCTCAATTAGAAGGAGAATTGAAGACTATCTTAATGGAAAGAGATCGGTAAAGGGAAGGCGCGACGAGGGCGCTCGGCCTGCCCTTCGTGCTCGCGGAACGCGCGGCCTCAGAAGGCCCTCGTTCGACGCGCGCAATCAAGGGCAGATCCGATC
>JBKJWE010000438.1:0-3019 GCA_046717045.1 Nitrospiraceae bacterium
GTTGACCCGTTTCAATCAGGTCGCGGTCGGGCGCGAGTTGCGCATGATCGAGTTGAAGCAAGAGATCAATGAACTCTGTCAACGGTACAACGAAGCCGGGCGGTATCCGCTCGAAGCCGAACCGGAAGAAAAAGACGTGAAACGTGAAGCGTGAAACGTATCTCGTGGGAAAGATAGCTGATGGCGTATAGCACAAGCAGAACATATCGGAGCGCATCGCTTGTGCCATATGCTCTTTTCTTCGGACGAGATACGCGCGAGAGAGGATGGTGGATGTATGGAGCCAGCTAACCGTGCGTCGCCAACCCTGTCTCCCAACGACAGCCTCGTGCCGCTGGAGTCGGTTCTGCGCACCGAGGAATTACACCGCCGGCCGTCGCGGCTACCCGATTTCGAGACGGAACACCGCGCGCTGGACAAGCTGGTTCAGGCGCTGGCCGACTCCCCGCATACTATTTTGCAGACACTGGCCGATACGATCCTGGAGGTCTTCCGAGCCGGCTCGGCCGGCGTCAGTCTCTTGACGAAGGACGAAAAGAGGTTCTACTGGCCCGCAACCGCCGGCGCGTGGCGCCCGCACATCGGCGGCGGGATGCCGCGCGATTCCAGCCCCTGCGGTCTCGTGCTCGATCGCGATGCCGCGCAGCTGTTCGCGCGACCCGAGCGCTACTACCACTTCCTCGTGCCCATCCAGCATCCGATCGTCGAGGCGCTGCTGACTCCTTTTTACGTCGAAGGCAAAGCGGTCGGCACGATCTGGGCGATCGCCCACGACGACCGCCGCAAATTCGACGCCGAGGATCTTCGGCAACTTGAACGCCTGGGCCGGTTTGCGTCCGCGGCGTATCGGGCGGTGGCAGCTCTGGATATGTCGGAGCAGCGAGGCAGCGTGTTGCAGCAAAGCCTGGCCGACCTCCAGCAGGCTCAGGATTCGCGCCGCGCTGCGCTGAACTTGATGGAAGATACGATCCGGTCACGCCAAGCCACGGACAGGCTCAACGGGCAATTGCGCGAGAGCGAGGCGCGATTCCGGAATCTGATTCTCACGCTGCCGCTGGCCCTCTACACCACCGCCCGGGAGGGACGGATTACTCTCTTCAACGACGCGGCCGCGCGTTTGTGGGGTCGCCGCCCCGAAATCGGCAGAGACATGTGGTGCGGTTCGTGGAAGATCTTCCAAGCGGACGAGACACCACTGCCGACGGACGAGTGCTCGACGACGATTGCGCTTCGCGGAGGATCCGCTGGCAAAGGCGTGGAGGTGATCGTCGAACGCCCCGATAAGACGCGGTCGTGGGTCCTGCCATATCCTCAGCCGCTACGCGATCCGTCAGGAAATATCACCGGGACGATCAACCTGCTGGTGGATATCAGCGAACGCAAGCAGGCGGAAGCGGTGTTGCGCCAGAACGAGAGGTTATTTTCCACCCTCGTCGAGCAGGCGCCCGTCGGCGTGTATGTCGTGGATGACAAGTTGCGCCTCCAGCAAGTCAATTCCAGAGCGCTGCCGATGTTCGACGCGGTTCACCCGCTGATCGGCCGCGCTTTTTCAGATGTCGTCCAGATTCTTTGGGGTCCGGCAGTCGGCCGACAACTCGGGGACATTTTCCGGCACACCCTGGAGACGGGGGAGCAGTACATCTCGCCCAACTTTTGCGAACGACGCCACGATCTCGGCGTGGTGCAATCCTACGATTGGGAAACGCAGCGGGTGACGTTGCCCGACGGAGCGCACGGAGTGGTCTGCTATTTCACCGACATCACCGACCGCAAGCGCGCCGAAGAGGAACTCGAACAACGTGTGGTGGACCGCACAAAGGAACTCGTGCAGTCCCACGGGCGGCTGAGGGCCTTGACGACGGAACTGACCCTCACCGAGCAGCGGGAGCGCCAGCGATTGGCGATGGACCTGCACGATTATCTCGCGCAGCTCCTGGTGGTGGCCAAAATGAAAGTGGGACAAGGCAAGCGCCTGGCCAAGAGGGCGCCGGGCTGCGCCGAGCTCTTCCAGGAGACCGACACTGTATTGAACGACGCCCTGAACTACACACGAACGTTGGTGATCGATCTCAGCCCCCCGATCCTGCATGAGTTCGGCTTGCCGGCTGCGCTTCGATGGCTGGGCGAGCGGATGCAGCGGCATGAGCTGGCCGTGACGGTCCAGATCGACTCCGATGACCTGCCGCTACCGGAGGATCACGCCGTGCTCTTGTTTCAATCTGTCCGCGAACTGTTGATGAACGCGGTCAAACATGCGCAGTCCGACGCAGTCACGGTACGGGTGGAGCAGGAATCGGGTGTCCTGCGTATCGAGGTGCGGGACCAGGGCGCGGGCTTCGATCCGGCTGTTGCTGAATCTCCCGTCGCCCTCTCCTCGAAGTTCGGTCTCTTCAGCATCCGTGAACGGATGAAGGCGCTGGGCGGCTGGTTCGATCTGCAATCCACCCCGGGCCAAGGGACCACGGCCCTCCTCGCGTTGCCGCTCGGCGGCACACTCACCGACACGTCAGGCTTGAAGCGTCAGGCATAGAGGAGCCGACAAGAAAGTCGTCAGCGGTCAATCGCCAATGGGGAAAGAAGATGTCAACTCCGAATCCGAAGACACCTCACGCCTCACGTCCCATCCGCGTCCTGCTGGTGGATGATCACACCATGGTGCGGGAGGGTTTGCGGAACATGCTGGATTTCTATCCCGACGTGGACGTGATCGGAGAAGCCCGGAACGGCCAAGAGGCGCTGGCTGCCGTGGAAGCGCTGCAACCCTCCGTCGTCGTGATGGACATCACCATGCCGACGATGAACGGAATCGACGCGACGGCGGAGATCACCTCCCGCTTTCCCGGCACGATCGTCATCGGACTGTCGGTACAAGCCGGCCCCGCCTATGAGGAGGCCATGAGAGACGCCGGCGCCGCGATGTTGCTCACAAAAGAGGCGGCACTCGATGACCTCTACCGGGCGATTCGGGAGCTAAATGGAAAAGTGATCCGTGCTCAGTCCTGAGTGCTCAGTGCTCCGG
>JBKJWE010000439.1:0-14677 GCA_046717045.1 Nitrospiraceae bacterium
TCGGCCGATGAAATCGGCCGTCTGACGAATACGTTTAATGACATGATCGACCGGCTTGAAACCTCTTTTCGGCAGATCCGCCAATTCAGCAGCGATGCCTCGCACGAGCTGCGCACCCCCTTGACGGTCATGAAAGGCGAGACTGAACTGGCGCTCAGACGCCCGCGAGATCAGCATGACTATCAAGTCGTACTAGAGAGCAATCTGGAAGAGATCGACCGGATGACGCGGATCGTAGACGAGCTGCTCTTCCTCTCGCGAGCCGACATGGGCGAGGTCAAGATGGAACGACTGCCCGTCCGGCTGGAAACGTTGATCGAAGACATCCATCGGCAAGCCTCGTTGTTAGGACAGGAACGGGACATTCAAGTCGTGTTGGGAGCCGTCGCGCCGGCCATCGTGTTGGGAGATGAGTTGCGGTTGCGTGAATTATTACTGAATCTCGTCGACAATGCGATCAAGTACTCGAAGCCCGGCGGCACCGTGGATATCACACTCGCCGTGGAGCATGGCGAAGCACGACTGTCGGTCGCCGATCGCGGGATTGGGATCGCCGCCGAGGATCTTAGTCGGATCTTTGATCGCTTTTTCCGCACCGACGACGCCCGCGCTCACACGAAAAAGGGGACGGGTCTCGGCTTGGCGATCTGTGCCTGGATCGCAGAATCCCATCAGGGTCGTATCGACGTCCAAAGCGAGGTCGGTCTGCGCTCGACGTTTACCGTGACGCTGCCGCTCGCACCCTCACCTTAGGTACTTCTAATTCCCTCCTAATCATCCTCTCATCGCCGTTTGTTACGCTGTTCGTATATCTCAACAGAAGCACGTCGATTCTTCGCCAGACTCAATCATCAGCAAGGAGGAAATCATGAGCGCACGATCTCGTCGAATCATGGGCCCAGCTATGGGTGTTGTGATGCTGGGCGCTGTTCTGATCTGGGGAGGCCAGTCCTTACCATCTTCCCTTGCATCGAGTTCAGCGACTCCGGTAGCCGTTCCCCTCACCGCGCCGGCGTCAATCGGATTTACGGAGGTGGCCAAGGCAGTGACGCCGGCTGTGGTAAACATCACCACGGTGACGATGGAGAAGGTGTCGGACGGCCGTTCGATGCCGGATGAATTGCGCGAGCGGATGGAGGAATTCTTTGGAGGTCCTGGAGGCCCAGGAAGCCCTCGCGGGTTTCGAGGACCGCAGGGCCCCGCTGAACCCCGCGGCCATCGCGGAGGCGGCCAGGGTTCCGGTGTCATCGTCTCGGCAGACGGCTATGTGTTGACCAATAACCATGTGGTCGATGGGGCACGCGAGGTCACCGTCACCTTACCAGACAAGCGCGAGTTCAAGGGCACGATCGTTGGAGCCGATCCGAAAACCGACCTCGCAGTCGTAAAAATCGAGGGACATGGCCTCCCGACTGTCGCCTGGGGCGATGCCTCTCAGCTGCAGGTCGGTGAATATGTCCTCGCAGTCGGCAACCCCTTTGGCCTCAACTCTAGCGTCACGCTCGGGATTGTGAGCGCCTTGGGGCGGGGCCGCATGGGCATCACGCAGTACGAAGACTTCATCCAGACGGATGCGGCGATCAACCCGGGCAACTCCGGCGGCGCCCTGGTCAATACGAAAGGCGAACTGGTCGGAATCAATACGGCGATCTTTTCGCAATCCGGCGGCTATCAGGGGGTCGGCTTTGCGGTCCCCACCAGCATGAGCAAACCGATCTATGAGAGTCTCGTCAAGAGCGGAAAGGTCGTGCGAGGTTATCTCGGCATCGGCATCCAGGACCTTAATCAGGATCTGGCAAAGTCGTTCGGTATCAAAGAAAGCAAGGGCGCGTTGGTCAGCGACGTGAAGGACGAAAGCCCGGCAGAGCAGGCTGGTCTCAAGCAAGGCGACATTATCACGACATACCAGGGGTCAACGGTGGAAGATGCCGTGGCACTGCAGCGGCTCGTGACCAAGACGGTGGTTGGTACGAAGGTGCCGGTCAAGGTCATCCGGGACGGTCACGAGAAGGACCTCTCGGTGACGATCGGTGAACAGCCTGAGACGACGAAGACTGCCAAGGCCGAGACTGGTGAAGCCGACTATGCGTTTGCCGGCGTCGCCGTGCAGGATCTCGATCGAGACACGGCCAAGGAACTGGGACTCAAGGGAAAGGGCCAGGGTGTGGTTGTGACGAAGATTCAACCGGACAGCGGCGCGGAGAAAGCCGGCCTCATGCCCGGCGACGTGATCCGGGAGATCAACCGCCAACCGGTGAAGTCGGTGAAGGACTTCGAAAAGGTCTCGTCCGGGGTCAAGAAAGGGGAGAACGTCTTGATCCTGATCAATCGACACGGAGCATCGCTGTTTCTCAGCGCGAAAGTCTAAGAGCGGAGGATCGTGAGGAACGAGGCGGGGCTGTTGCTGCTCGTCAGCGATAGCCCCGTTCTTCCCTGGAGCGTCGGAGAGAGCTCGGAGCAATGAGCGACGAAGAGCTGCCGACGACCTGGCCAACCAGGTCGTATATCGCGGCATCGGTAATTCTCACCTTGACCAGATCGCCTGATTTCGCCTTGCCTTTATCGATGTAGACAACCCCGTCGATCTCCGGCGCCAAGCCTTCATGCCGACCTTCAAGTAGCCCATCGGTCTCTTCCGACATGCCATCCACCAGAACGTCCATCGCCAAACCAACTTTTTCACGACCTTTCGCTGCGGCAATGGATTCCTGCCTGGACAACAGTTCATTGCGACGTTCTTCCATGACCGAGCGTTCGAGCTTGCCATCGAGATCGACCGCGGACGTCCCTTCTTCGTCCGAGTAGAGAAACGCCGCCACGCGATCAAAGGCAGCCTCCTCGACATAATGCTTCAGCTCCTCGAACATCGCCTCGGTCTCGCCGGGAAATCCGACGATGAAGGCCGTGCGAAAGGTCACGCCCGGCACCTTCGTCCTGATCCGATCCACCAATGCCTCGATAGTCTTCCGATCTCCCAGACGATGCATCCGCTTCAACATTCGATCGTTGATGTGCTGCAACGGCATATCGATGTACTTGGTAATCTTTTCTTCGCCGGCGTAGATCGCCAATAACTCATCCGTCACTTGCTGCGGATAGAGATAGAAAGGCCTGATCCATCTGATGTCCTTCACCTTGGTCAGCGCCCTGAGCAACGTGGTGAGGCCTTGGCGGAGTCCAAGATCGACACCGTAGTTGACGGTGTCTTGCGAAATCAGATTCACCTCTTTGACGCCTTCCGAAGCCAAGCGCGTGACTTCTTCGACAATCGATTCGACCGGGCGGCTGCGCTGCTTCCCTCGCATGATGGGAATGGCACAGAAGGCGCAGTTGCGATTACAGCCCTCGGCGATCTTTACATAGGCGCTGTGCGGCTTCCCCAGTCGAACGCGAGGCGCATCGGCGTCGTAGAGATACGGTGGCTCGCTGATCCAGAGGCGCTGCTGCCGCTTCTGGGGAGCGAGCAGATCCCGACAAATTTCTGCGATCTTGCCGAATTCACCGGTCCCCACGACGCCGTCGAGCTCCGGGAGCTCTTTCAGCAGATCCCCCTGATAGCGTTGGGCCAGACAGCCGGCCGCAATCAGCACGCGGCAGGTCCCGTCGGTCTTGAGCTTGCCGTGCTCGATGATCGTGTTAATCGACTCCTGCTTGGCTTCCTCAATGAAACCGCAGGTATTGATAATGACGACCTCGGCCTTCTTAGGATCGGCGGTCAGCGAAAAGCCATCCTTCACGAGCATGCCGAGCATGACTTCCGAATCGACCTGGTTCTTGGAACAGCCCAGATTGACGAACCCAATGGTCGGCTTGCCCGCGGTAGCTTTGGTCGGCGTAATCAGTGGCGAGGCCATAGAGGAGGCAGTCTACGGGACGGTTGAAAAGCCTGTCAATCAAGAGGACTTGCGGGTCAACAGGTGATTCTCCTACAGTGCAGTCCATGATTCGCACCTTTCAGGGCATCAAACCCACCATTCCCACGTCCTGCTTCGTTGAAGCGACCGGCGTCGTTATCGGCGACGTTGTCCTAGGCAAGCACTGCAGCGTCTGGTTTCACGCGGTCATCCGAGGCGACGTGCATTATATTCGAATTGGGGACAGGACGAATGTGCAGGACCTTTGCATGTTACATGTCACCCATGACACCCATCCGTTAAACATCGGCAACCAAGTCACCATTGGCCACAATGTGGTCTTGCATGGTTGCACGATCAAGGACCGGGTACTCGTCGGCATGGGCGCGATCATTATGGACGGGGCGGTGATCGGCGAAGATTGCGTGGTGGGTGCCGGGGCCCTGATCACCGAAGGCACGATCGTTCCGCCCAAGAGTCTGATTCTCGGATCGCCGGCAAAGGTGAGGCGACCTGTCACCCAAGAAGAACTGTCTTGGATCAAAGAATCGGCGGACAATTACGTGAAGTACGCCGGTCAATACCTGGGCGATCCGTCAAGAGCCAAGACCGGCTTTCAGATCTAGCGCTTTTGCTTCTTATGCCCGCTCCAACCAATCTTGATGAAACAAATCGGATCGCCGACGAGCGCGGTGGGGTAGTGGCGTCGCTCGACGATGTAGGGAATCTTCTTCCGGTGACACCAGTCCGCGACCCACATCACTTCTTCTGTGGTGGTTGTCACGAGACCCGGCAGGACCAGCTTGGGCATACAGCCGTCGACGATGGACTGGACGATCTTGCGTTCTCGTTCGAATCGAGCAGACTTGAAGCTCACTGGATCGGCCCGCCCGTACGAGAGGGGGGACAGATGTGGAAACCGCTCCGGATCGTTGAGCACGCTAACGATCCAGAGATGATCGAATCGGCCCTTGGCCTGGGATGCGTCGCGCGCGTGGAACCTGAGCGGGACCGTTCGGCAGGCCCGGTTCAACAGTGCGCCTTCGTCTCGGCGAAGATTGTAGGGCTCCACGCTCCGATCGAGCGCTTGCACCTCCATCGTCAGTGCAGGAATCTCTGCCACACCGGCGCCGACGTAAAGACTGCGGCCTCCCCGTACCAGCTTCGTGCTCAATACCGCTGCAAGTCGGCCCCCTAAGCGGACGCAGAGGCCTCGCTTCACGCGCCAGAACTCATCGCCTCCTTCATAGCAATAGACACCTCCCAATTTCCGGTAGTCGAGCCGGCGATAGATTCCGGTAATCGCGCGGCGGGTGCTCGGATGCAGCGGCTTGCGCATAATCTTCACAGAGGTGGAGCGGAAAGACGCAGTGCCGCCCGCGAGACCCGTTCCGCAACGGCCGCGAGAAAGCCGAGATTCACCGTCTCAACTGTATCGGTCTCCCGATGATAATGCGGGTTTCGGAAATTGGCCGTATCGGTCACCATGACGGCCGGGTAGCCCTGGTCCCAAAACGAAGCATGGTCGCTTCGACGCGTATGAGGCAGCGCCTCTCCGCAGCCTGGCACCACAAGAGACAATATTTCCGGCTTAGGCTTCTTTCCTTGAACGCCTTGTTCGAACGCCGCGACAAGAGATCGAGAGGCTTCATTACCCACAATGGCCAGAAAGTCACCGGTTGTCGGGACCGCAAACGGGACACCAGGCGGAGCTTGCTGCGAGTTGGGTCGATGCGTGGCGAACCCGACACATTCGAGAATGATGGCACCGGCTAATGCTTGGCCTTCTGCTTTGAGCCTCGCCGCAAAGGCTTGGCTACCCAGACGATCCTGTTCTTCAAGACAAAAGGCGACGAGCCATACAGGCCGGCCTAGTGCGGCATGACGCAACTGATAAGCCACTTCGAGCATCACCGCCAGTCCGCTCGCGTTATCGTCCGCCCCGGGCGATCCCGACACCGTGTCGTAATGCGCCCCGATGATGAGCGGAGGCCGCTCTGCTCTTGGGCGAACTCGGCTCGGAGGCTTGATGGCCACCACGTTGTGATAGATGCCGCCCAACGCCTCGAATGACTGGCTGTTGGTCACCCATCCCAATTTGGCGAACTGGGTCGTCAGATAGTGCGCGGTTTTCTTGAGAGCGTCGGGACTCGTCTCAGGATGGCGCTCCCCGACGAGGGCCTTCATCTGGCGAGCGATTCGCATGGGCATGGTCCGCAGGAGAAGACGTCGATTAGCATGAAACCGCTAGGAGGTGATTTCGGTCCCGATCCCTTTGCGCGTAAAGACTTCGAGGAGAATCGCGTGCGGCATCCTGCCGTCGATGATATGCGCCTTGCCGACGCCGTCGCCGAGGGCATCCAGGCAGGCATGCACTTTCGGCAACATGCCTTCGCTAATCGTGCCTTTCTTGACCATCCGCTGCACATCGTTACGCGAGACCGTCGACAGATGCCGTCCCTTGGCATCGCGGATGCCTTTCACGTCGGTCATCATCACCAGTTTTTCTGCGCGTAACGAACCGGCGATGGCCCCGGCTACCAAATCGGCATTGATGTTATAGGTGGTACCCTCCCGGTCCGTGCCGATCGGGGCGATGACGGGGATGTAGTGATCTTGCTGGAGATTCAGGAGTAGACTGGGATCGATGGAGGGCACGTCGCCGACCAAGCCGAAGTCCTCGTTCTCATCGCCATCCTCCAGCTCTTTCTCAAGACTTTCCGCCCACGCCTTCGCCGTGAGGGGCCGCGTGAGCATCAGCCCACCATCTTTCCCACTTAACCCCACGGCACTGCCGCCATGGCGATTTAAGAGATCGACGATTTCCATGTTAATTTTACCCGCCAACACCATCTCGACGATTTCCATCGTGACTTCGTCGGTGATGCGTACGCCATGTCGAAACTTCGCCTCGATCCCCAAGCGATCGAGCATTTTGTCGATCTGGGGCCCGCCGCCGTGAATAATAACGGGATTGAGCCCCACATACTTGAGCAACACGATATCCTGCGCGAAGCGTTCTTTGAGGGAGGGATCGGTCATCGCATGCCCACCGTACTTGATGACGATGGTCTTGCCCCGGAACGTGCGGATGTAGGGCAACGCTTCGATCAGGACGTTCGCTTTCTTGACCAATTTATTCATGAATCCCTAGCTCCTTTGGGACGTCTCACCATCCGAGCGTCACTGCGGCGGCCGATCTTATCAAGTTCGTCGGGAAACACAATCCCTGTCACCGTACGCGACCATGCTCACGGTTCACGTCAGCGCGGAGACGACGGCCGGGCTTTGCCGCCTTTCGACGTCCGTGCACTCGTCGATCGGCCGGCTCGTGGTGCGCTTTGTCGTACACGGCGAGCAGTTGATCGGTGGCCAGGTGCGTATATTTCTGCGTCGTGCTGAGGGAAGCGTGCCCCAACATTTCTTGGATGGATCGGAGATCGGCCCCTTCATCGAGCAGATGCGTGGCAAAGGAGTGTCTCAAGGTATGGGGGCTCACAGATCCGCCGATGAGTTGGCTTGAATAGCGGGCGACGATCCGGGCCACACTCCGTGCCGTCAAGCGCCCACCTCTCTGGTTGCGGAACAGGGGGGCCTTGCTTAGTATGGAACGTTGAGTGCTGAGTGACGCGCGAAGACTTGCTTGATAGGTTCGTATAGTCTCCACTGCCACTGAGCCGATCGGCACGATCCGCTCTTTTCGTCCTTTCCCACGTAAGTGGACCAGTCCTTCGGAGGAACGGAAATCCTGCACATTGAGCCCCACAAGTTCACTTACCCGTGCGCCGGTCGAATAGAGTGTTTCCAATAAGGCGCGATCCCGGAGCCCAGATCCTGCCTGGCCCGTGGGGAACTCCATCAGCGCGGCGGCATCGTCCTTGGTTAAGACACGAGGCAGGTGTTTCGGTTGCTTGGGTGTTCTGACGTCTTCTGCCGGATTCATGTCGACACGGCCGGCTCGCTGCAGATAGCGATAGAAACTCCGGAGAGCGGCGAGTTTTCTGGCCAGCGAACTGGGCTTTTCCCGTTTGCGGTCCAACCAATGGAGATAGGCCCGAATGGATTCCGCCTGCACCGTTGCGGGATCCAAAGAGGTCGCCGCTGGACCATCAACCGTCATGAACGAGGCGAACTGACGAAGATCAGAGGCATAACCGCGCACCGTTTCACGGGACGCACGCCGTTCGACATCGAGAAAGGTTACGAAAGCTCGAATCGCGTCATCCATACAGCCAGGTCCTCGAGCGCTCGCTGTCCGATAAGCCGTCGCTTCTGTTCCTTATCCCGAACCGGCGGCGCGAGAGGCGGGAAAAGACCGAAGTTCGCGTTCATGGGCTGGAAATGCCGAGGGTCTGTCGTCGTGATGTATGAGAGCAGACAGCCATGCGCTGTTGTGGGCGGCGGCGTGACGAGCGGAAGTCCTGCCAACCCGCGAGCCGCGTTGATCCCGGCCAGCCCTCCTATGGCCGCCGAATCCGTATAGCCTTCGACGCCGACTATTTGACCCGCAAAGAACAACGTGCCACGCGTCTTGAACTGCAGGGTCTCGCGGAGCAGCTGCGGCGAGTTGATAAAGGTATTCCGATGCAAGCTGCCGTACCGAAGAAACTCCGCCTGCTCGAGCCCAGGGATCATTCGGAACACACGCTTCTGCTCCCCATAGGTAAGCTTGGTCTGAAACCCGACGAGGTTGTAACAAGTCCCGTGCACATTTTCCGTCCGCAGCTGCACCACGGCATAGGGCCTGGTGCCTGTCTTCGGATTCTCCAGCCCCACCGGCTTCAACGGACCAAATTGCATCGTTTGCCGGCCTCGCTCTGCCATAACCTCGATGGGAATACAACCTTCAAAATACGCCGTCTTCTCAAACTCTTTCGGTTGGACTTTCTCGGCCGTCAGCAAAGCCTGATAGAACGCGTCGTATGTCGGCTGATCCATCGGACAATTCAGATAGTCGTCTCCGCCCTTGTCGTAACGGGACGCGCGAAACACACAGTCCATGTTGATCGAGTCGGTATCCACAATGGGCGAAATGGCATCGTAAAAGTACAGGTGCTTCTGGTGAGTCAATTGCGCAATGGCCTGAGACAGTTTATCCGAGGTCAATGGACCCGTCGCCACAATGCAGAGGCAATCTGTGGGGATTTCTGTGACCTCTTCTCGCAGGATTCGAATGTTCGGATGCCCTTCAAGCGCTTGAGTGATCTTGAAGGAAAATCGCTCGCGATCGACTGCTAAAGCTCCTCCGGCCGGCACCCGAGCCTCATCGGCCGATCGGATGATCAGCGAGTTGAGGCGGCGCATTTCTTCCTTCAAGATTCCTGGCGCATTCAACAGATCGACCGATCCCAACGAGTTGGAACAGACCAATTCGGCTAGGCCGCCGGTCTTGTGGGCTGCAGTCGTCTCTTTGGGACGCATTTCGTAGAGCGTGACCTTTGCCCCGCGATCGGCTGCCTGCCAGGCGGCTTCGGATCCGGCCAGACCACCCCCGATAATGACAATGTCGTCCCGCATGCCAGTGGAGCTCCAAAAGGAAATGTGAGAGCGGCATTGTAGGAAGCAGGTTTTGGGTCTGTCAAGGCAAGCAAGCTCAGCGCGGAGACGACGCGGTCTCCCATCGCCAGTTTTTCACCGGCAGTCTTCGTTCGATTGATCTGTTTAAGAAGCACATGCTAGACTCGCTGCCTGTGGGCGATTAGCTCAGTGGTAGAGCGCTTCCTTCACACGGAAGAGGCCACAGGTTCGATACCTGTATCGCCCACCATCTCGACTCCCCGGACACTCCCCCATAAAAAGCGCCGGATTATGAAGGCGTTTTGGAAATCAGCCAAGTTCTGGACAGGATTTCAATGGTCGGCTACACTTCATTCTATCGAGATATCATTGATCATGAACCGCACTAGACAAGCGAGGTCATCGATGCGCATCACTGCCGTTGCCCTAGGCATCCTCCTGCTGGCTACTATCGGTTGCTCCGGAAACCGCCAGCAGCAAATGGCTGAAGCTGATGGAGGTTTCACGGCTCCAGCCAGTATTTACAGTGTTATGGATCCGACATCACTCGTCTATACTGACGTGGCTGCCGGGGCGGCTCCGAGCGATAACCCCTGGCGCTGGACTGGATTCCTCTTGCATCCGCTCGGCGTGGCCCTCGATTACGGTGTGAATCGCCCGATTTATGCGATCAGCAGCACTATGCCCTACCTCTTTGGGTATACCAGCGAAGACGCCATGCTCGACGCCCAGCGCCGATAAGGTTCCTCTTCTCACCCGTCTGCTTGCTGACGCCCCTCTCTCCGCGAGTGGGGCGTTGCCGTTTTCACCGATTGGCAAACCCGCTCTCGTTTCGTGTATCCTCACCGGCGTGGATCCGACTGGCTGGGCGAAGCTTACGAGACCCGTTTCCACGTTTCGTGCTGGAGTCGCCTTGGGACTCAGCCTGAGTCTCTGCCTCGGTGCTTGCGAAGCCCCCTCGCCCCGACCCAACCTTCCTCCATCAGAAAGCGATCTGGTCCTTCTGAAATCAGTCACCCTCTGTTCCCGCAAGCCCCCCTTTCTCCAAACCCACCCTGCTTCGACGCTCAAAGTCCATAGTTGGGGCACTGGAGAGGAATTGATTCTTCCCGCAGACCGAAGCCCTTCACATAGTGATGAATCGTACTTTTTCGACGAGGATGGGCAACTCGTGGGCACGCTCTTTACTTTTTCATCCGGTCTCGATTTGGCCCCATACCCGATCCTCCGCGATACGCTGACCAAGCTGAAGCCTACGCTCGAGTTCTATTTAACCGTAGCCAATTTCGCGTCGAAATCGAGTTTGGATTCCAGTACGCTGTACGAAACGGGTGATGAGAAAACCACGACGCAATACTTGATTATCGGCGCCCGTGAACACCCGACCCTCCTTCAAGCCTCCGTAACGATCGACCCGTATGTCCGACTGTTTTCGCCTTATCGGCGTGAATTCCTGGAGCGACTGCGTAACCCAGGAGGCTCGACAGCCGGACGCCCGCTCGACTCTCAGGGCGCAGAAGACAAGGAACCGTTCCCGTCGCTCCAGCAGTTTGCACGCGGGCAAACAGCCCAGCTATCCTATTGTGGCGCCAAGAACTATGACATAGCGGCCGACGCCTATCAAAAGTCCATTGTGACTGGGTTCAATGACAAGGTGTGGTTAGCAGAAGCTCATCACAAGCTCGGATTAGCGTGGGAAGGACAGGGGCAACATGAGAAAGCCAAAACAGAATTGGTCCAAGCCCTCGCGATCCGACCCAACGCCCCTGAAATTCTGAACAACTTGGGGACTGTCCACGCAAAACTTGGAAATAAACCCGCCGCGCTCACGTTGTTCGAGAAAGCCGTGACCCTGCGGCCCAACTATGCCATCGCCCGCTACAATCTGGCAGAAGCCGTAGAGCCCAGCAACCCCAAGCGGGCCATCGCCGAATACGAAACCTACCTCGCCTTGGTCGAAGGCATCCCCGACGAAGACGATCGCATTGCCCTCGTCAAAGGCCGCCTCAAAACGTTGAAGCACGAAAAATGAGGATGGGTCAGGAGACTACCGTCGGATCTTCTCTTCTTGTTCCTGCAAGGTCTTGCAGTTGATGCAGAGGGTGGTCACCGGTCTGGCTTTGAGCCGGGGAAAGGGAATTTCCTCTTCACATCGCTCACAAATTCCGTAGAGATTCTTGTCCATCCGATCGAGCGCCTCGTCGATCTTCTTGAGCAAGCGTCTCTCGCGCTCGCGGATGCGCATCAAGAAATTCTGGTCGGCCTCTGCGGACGCTTGATCGCTCACATCGGGAAACGCTTCCTGCCCGTTTTGCTTGGTCAACCCCTCGCCGGCTTCTTCCAGAATCGCCCGACGCTGCCGTTGCAGATCGCGACGGATCGTCGCGTACTTCCCGTTCCTTGTCGTTTTCTGAGCGGTTGGTCGAGCCGGGGCGGACTTCACCGCAGTCCGTGTAGGTTTCGCACGATGAGCAGACAGACGTGTTTTCATCCTTCACCCGAGCGAGACAGGGCTGCTTGCCGAATAGACGGTGACTATAGCAGGGGGTCAGAAAGAGGGTCAATGGCAGGCCGTCGCGCGAGTAGATTACAAATCACGCCGACCTTCAATCGATTTGAGCAACGTCACTTCGTCGGCATATTCGATGTCCATTCCGACGGGAATCCCGTAGGCGATTCGCGACACCCGGGTCCCGAGCGGCTTCAGTTGATTGGTCAAATAGATGGCCGTCGCTTCGCCTTCGATCGTGGGGTTCGTGGCCAGAATGACTTCGTCGATTCCCCCCAGTTTCACACGATCAATCAATTCCTCCGCCTTGATATCGGCTGGTCCCACGCCGTCCAGCGGAGACAGAGCCCCCAGCAAGACATGATACAGACCTCGATAGGCGCCGGCTCGTTCGATCGCGTATAGGGTACTCGGTTCCTCCACTACCAGAATTCTGGTACGGTCTCGCTTGGGATCTACGCAAAACTCGCAGAGGTCCGCTTCGGCGATATTCCGACATTGTTGGCAAAACGACAGCCCGTCTTTGACGGCCCGAATCGCCTCCGCCAATCGCAACGCGTCCTCACGGTCGGCTTTGAGCACATGAAAGGCCAACCGCTGCGCTGTCTTTTGTCCGATGCTCGGCAGACGCACGAGCTCGCGCACCAACCGCGCCAGGAGTCCTTGTTGATCAACGGCCATCGACAAATCGCCTCGCTACGTCAGCCCAGGAATGTTGAGTCCGCCTGTGACCGACTTCATCTCGTTCGCCATCATCTAGCGTGCTTTCCGCAACGCGTCGTTCGTGGCCGCAAGTACCATGTCCTGCACCATATCGGTGTCGCCACCCTTCACTACATCTGGATTGATGACGATTGCGGAGATCTCCATCGCGCCGTTGGCCGTCACCGTCACCATGCCCCCGCCGGCTGTGCCGGTCACAGTCTTCGAAGCAGCCTGTTCCTGCACCTTCGCCATTTGCGCTTGCATAGCTTGGGCTTGCTTCATGATATTGGCCATGTTCCCGAACGGATTTTTCATTCGCTCGCCTTCTGACTCGATACCGGCCTGACATCGGCAAGCTCAGCGCCGAACATCTCCAATGCCTGTTTCACAACCGGATGCGCCCGCGCTTGTTCGAACAGGACCACGCGCTGCTCCTGCTCTTTGGCTATGCGAATTTGCGCCATCGTCTGACCCGGCGGGTCCGTCTCCGCCAACTCGACGATTCGCAGCCGTACGGCTTGCCCGCTCAGTCGCTCACATAAGGTTGTCAGCGCCGTAATGTTGTCGGGTTTCTCCAGCATCCCTCGCGCAACGGTCGCCTGCTTGGCAAATCCGATCGTTACCACCGAGCCGTCGAGGCTCAAAAGCCGGCCAATTTCCAAGAACGGCGCGATATTCGGATGAGCGTGACCCACTTCCTCTTGAAACCGTTCCCAATCGAGCACCAGGGTTCGAGCCCCCCCCTCACCTGCCGACGGAACCGTCGAAGGCGAGGACTTCTTCTCGGGCGTAGCGATGATCGATCGCGGCGTCGGAGGCTTCTCCGCAGGACTTCGTAGTGGCTGGGTCTGACCGCTTGAACGAACTCCAGAGGACGTCGGAGTTGTCCCCATCGATCTCGCCGGTGGGGGCGGCTGAGGAGATCCCGAGGACAGGGCGCGCTCAGGAGTCGCTGGCTTGTCGACGCGAACAGGGGACTGTTGTGGGACCCGTGACGGTTGAGCCGTCGGCACATTCTGATCCGCTTCTCCGTCGGCCCGACGAGCCAGGCGGGTTGCACGCACCGCAGCCGTTTCGAGAACGAACCGAGGATGGGCGCTCAACCGAAGCGAATCCTCTGCTTGAGTAAAGATGGTAAAGAGTGCCTGAAGCGACTCCGGCGAGAAAGTCCGGACATCAGCCGCGACTTGCGCGATATCTTCCGACGAGGCCTCGATCAACCCGGGCCATTCCTGCGAAGCCGACACGACTGAGACAACCAGCATGTTGCGCAGATATTCGACGATCTCCGCGCAGTAGGCCCGCAGATCGTGACCTTGATCCAAGAGTTGTGCGAGCACGCGCAGCGCTGCGGCGCTGTCCTGCGCCGTCACGGCCTGAATCATGCCACGAACCAATTCCTGCGGGACCGATCCCAAGAGCACTTCGAGATCACTGTGCACAATCGTCTTGCCGCCGAACGCCACCGCTTGATCGAGCAGACTCAGCGCGTCGCGCATACTGCCCTCGCTCGCTCGCGCCAGCGCCGTGAGGCTGCGTTCTTCGACGGCAATGTGATCCTGCGTGGCCACATGGCGCAGCCGCTCGACGATGCTGGCCCGGGGATTGCGCTTGAAGTTGTAATGTTGGCAGCGTGAGAGAATCGTGGCTGGGATTTTATGAATTTCGGTCGTCGCAAAAATGAAGACCACATGTGGAGGAGGCTCTTCCAGCGTCTTGAGCAGCGCGTTGAAGGCCGAGTTCGAGAGCATATGGACTTCGTCGATGATGTAGACGCGGTACGATCCTCGAAAAGGAGCAAACTTCACGTTCTCGCGGATTTCACGGACGTCGTCCACGCTCGTATTGGAAGCGCCGTCGATCTCGATGACATCAATAGAGTTGCCCTGTGCGATCTCCTGACAATTAGTGCAGGTTGCGCACGGCGTTCCCGTTGGCCCCTGTTCGCAGTTGAGCGCTTTCGCGAGAATTCGGGCGATCGTGGTCTTGCCGACGCCGCGCGTCCCCGTAAAGAGATAGGCATGGTGCAGCCGGCGCTGCGTCAGCGCGTTCGACAGAGCCTGGACCACGTGCTCCTGGCCAACCAGCGTCT